>JAGWNX010000019.1 GCA_028872955.1 Acidobacteriota bacterium | reverse complement strand
CGCTGTAGTTCATGACAAACGCCATGGCCAGCATGGCGGCAACCGTGAGCGTGGGGCGAATGAGCTTGTAGGCCACCGCACCTACGATGGCGAGAAACTGCCGCGGCGACATACCTGCAAAGAGCGCCGCAAACAGCGAGGCAATCATGCAGGATGTGCCCGAGGCCGACAGCCAGTTGAAGGTGAAGACCGCAGCATAGCGCGCAGGCGTGCGAACCACCGGCACGGTGCGGAGCACCTGGTTATGCAGATGCGGCCACGGCACGCTTGCCGTCACACGGTTGAGGTGGGCGGCGATGGGCTGATACCCCCACGCCAGAACAAAGACCACCAGCAGCAGGTACGGCACCCACGCCGCAAAGACCTGTCGGCCGGTGGGGCCGCCCGGGTGCCTGGATTGCGCGCCACCTACTGCCTGCGACGTGGCCGCCGGCTGCAGTGCGGCCGCCGTGTGCGGCGTGGCCGGCTGCCACCAGCGCAGCAGTAACACCAGCCCACCCATGGCGGCCAGCGAGGCCAGAATATCCGTGAGCTGCGGCCCTACGAAGTTGGAGACGACGAACTGCACCGCAGCAAACGATGCCCCGGCCAGCAGCACCGCGGGCCACACCTCCAGCATTGCGGCCCAGCCACTGGTTACGGCGATGAGATACGCGGGCAGCAGGAGTGAGATGGGCGCGCAGATGCGCCCCACCCCGGCGCTGAGCGCCGCCAGTGGCAGACCGGTGATGCCCGCCAGCGTGATGACCGGAATGCCGATGGAGCCAAACGCCACCGGAGCGGTATTGGCCAGCAGGCAAAGCTGCGAGGCATACAGGGAGGGAAAGCCCAGGCCAACCAGCATGGCAGAGGCGACCGCCACCGGCGTTCCAAACCCGGCGCATCCCTCCAGGAACGCCCCAAAGGCAAAGGCGATCAGCAGTGCCTGCAGGCGCGTGTCCGCCGTAATGGCAGGCAGCGACTGCTTGATCACCTCAAACTTGCCGGTGCGCACTGAGATCTCATACAGCACCAGCGCCCAGAAGACGATCCACGAGATGGGGAAGACACCGAAGGCTGCACCGTAGGTCGCGGCACTGGCCGCCAGACCCACCGGCATGTGGTACGCACCAGTGGCCAGCAGCACCGCCGCGCCCAGCCCCGCGGTGGCCGCCATCCACGCGGGTTTGCGAAGCACCGCAAGCACCACCAGCAACAGCACGGTCGGCACCACGGCCAACAGCGCCGACGGCGCAAGGCCCCATCCGAACAGAAGATACCCTTGCTGCCAAACCGGCGCCATGCCGCGTGCCTCGCCGTGCGATGAGTTAGACGACTCTGGAGGTGAGCAGATCCTCGATACGCACCGGCAGGTTGCGCACGCGAACCCCGGTGGCATGATAGACCGCTGCGGTGATCGCCGGAGCCACACCCGCCAGGCCGATCTCGCCGACGCCGCGAGCACCGTACTCGCCCATCAGCGGGTCGGGGATGTTGAGGAAGCTGACGTTGATGGACGGCGCGTCCGCGTGGACGGGCACCAGATAGTCAGCGAAGCTGGCGTTTGCCGGATGCCCGTCGCGCGGCTCGTAGTACGTCTCCTCAAAGAGCGCCATGCCGACGCCCATCACCACGCCACCGGAGATCTGGTTGGAGGCCGTGCGGGGGTTGATGATGCGACCGGCATCGATCACCGTTTCCACGCGGCTGACGCGGAGTCGAGCCATCGCCGGTCGCCACTCCACCTCGACAAACTGCGCGCCAAAGGAGTGCATGGAGTAGTCGGGCGCATGGGTATCGGAACCGTGCCCGCCGGACTTGCCATCGCCGCGCAGGAAGGCGAGACTCGCCTGCTGCAACACCTCCGCGAAGGGCACACCAGCCTCAGGGCTCTCACCCTGCGCGTGCACGCGGCCCGCGCTGAGCCGCAGGCCGGCTGGGTCCTGATTGAAGTAGCGCGAGCCGGAGGTACGTGCGGCCGTGGCCAGCAGCGAACGCACTGCCTGGTTGACGCCATCGGCCACCGAAGGCAGCACCGTGGCGGTCGCGGTGGAGCCACCGGAGGTGGGCCCGGGCACCAGCGAGCTGTCGCCCAGCACCACGTCAATCTTCTGGATGGGCACGCCGGTCTTGTCGCTGACTGCCTGCGCAATGATGGTGTAGGTACCCGTGCCGATGTCCTGCGTGCCGGAGCTGACTCGAATGGTGCCATCGCTGTTCAGGATGACGGTGGCTTCACTGCCGCCGCGCCCCGCGCCCCAGCTGGCAGCGGCGACACCCCAGCCGAGGATGGCGTCTCCACGGCGCATGGAGCCGACCTCGGGCGTGCGCCGGGACCAGCCGAACTTCTCCGCGCCCGTCTGCAGACACTCCTTGAGATGGCGCGAGGAGAAGGGCTTCTTGTTCGATTCGTCGATCAGCGTGTCATGCTCGATGCGGAAGGCGACCGGATCCTTCTTCAGCTTGATGGCAAGCTCATCGATGGCAGACTCCAGCGCGAACAGGCCAGGGACTGCGCCCGGACCACGCATGGGCGCAGGCGTTCCGACGTTACGGCGAACCAGGGCTGAAGTCACCTGCAGGTTGGGCACGCTGTACAGGAAAGGCGTGGCTTCGCCGCAGTTCTCGCGAATGTCGTCGAGCTGCGAGGTGTGATTGCGGTAGTGCTGCTCCAGCGAGACCAGCCGCCCCTGCGCGTTCGCCCCCAGGCGAATGCGCTGCTGCGTGCGCGGACGATGGCCGACCGCGGTAAACATCTGCTTGCGCGGCACAGTGAACTTGACCGGCCGGTTGAGCCGCCGAGACGCCACAGCGGCCAACGCCGAGTGTGGCCACGGGAAGAGCTTGCCTCCAAATCCCGAGCCGATGTAGCGGGAGATGACCTGAATATTCTCCTTGGGCACGCCCAGCGTCTGCGCCATCACGTTCAGATGGTTCATGACTCCCTGTGAGGACTCATACAGGGTGAACTTGCTGCCATCCCAGTGCGCCACGGTGGCGTGCATCTCCATGGGATTGTGGGTCTCGGCTGGCGTGGTGTAGGTCTCATCCACGGTGATCGGAGCTGCAGAGAAGGCCGTGGCGGCGTCTCCGCGCTGGCTCTCGACGTGCGGGCCGCCGGGGGCACCCAAGGCGGGCAGCGGATCGCTCAGGTCCATGCTGACGTTCGCGGGTGCGGCTTCATACTCCACCCGGACGCGTGCCGCGGCAGCCTGCGCCTGCTGGAAGGTGTTCGCCACGACCACCGCAACATACTGGCCCCAGTAGCTGATGACATCATCTTCCAGAGGCGTGCGATTCTCGCTGGTGCGGCCCACGCGTGCCGCCTGGGGCATGCGATACAGCGGGCCGATGTTGCCATGGTGCAGCACCAGCAGCACGCCCGGCATTGCCTCAGCCGTAGCAGCGTCAATGCGCCGGATGCGGCCCCGGGCGATGGTGCTGGTGACAGGCACAGCAAAGGCCAGGCCGGGCAGGTTGTAGTCCGCTGCGTAGCTCGCGGTGCCGGTGGTCTTGGCCGGGCCGTCGATGCGGGGCAGCGCAGCCCCCACCACTCCGTGGGGCTCAACAGCAGCAGCCTCTACCATCGTGCGAGGCCAGGCATTGTCTTGAAAGAGATCTAGAAATGAACCAGACATCACGTTTCCCTCAGCAAAACTTCGTGACAGGAGAATACATCGGTCGTACCAATCGAGGGTAGTCCCCCCGGCAAGCCACTTGTGGTGGCTGGTCGAGACTCGGCTGCACCGCGCATACCATCAAAAAAAATCAATGCACCTGCGCGGCACCCACCAGCAGCAGAGCCAGGCCGTGCGCTGGCACGTCCAGCTGCAGCTGCCCATGCTCCAGTGCGGTAACCTCCGGCGGTGCTGCAGCGCTGGCCTGGCGCAGGGTGGCCAGTTGCTGCAGCGTCAGGTTCGCCGGACGACCCATCGCATCGTACGCTGCCAGCACGTTGCCGTGTGTGGAGTCCACCCGAAGCACGGTCACCGGCGCGGCAGGGTCAACGCCCTGCAGCTGCACCAGGAAGTGGCGCGTTGGCCCGGCCGCTACCCCGGGCGGCGTGTAGTGCGAGCCGGTGCCATCCGGTGGCGCGTAGTTCCACAGGGCTAGGGCCAGCCGGCCATCGGCACGACGGGTGGCCAGTGCCGAGTCCGAGTCCACAGGCAGTCGCGTCTCCCCCAGCTGGTGCAGCATGGCAAAGGCGTGGAAAGCGGGCTTGCGAATGCCCCCGGCGGCGATAAGCCCAAAGCCACCGTAGAACGGGGTGCGCTCCACCCCCTGCTCCTCAAATACATCAGAGAACGTCCAGTAGCTCATCGCCTCGGTCAGGCCATCGCACTGGCGAATGGTATTCGCCAGCCAGGGCCCCATGTAGGTGGAGTCTGTCACGTTGGGCTCATTGGCGTAGCTGGCGTTGTATTCGCTGAAGATCAAGGGCAGCTGCGGGTAGGGCGATGCAGCGATCTCGCCGTGCACCTTGGCGACGGAGCGGCAGACCATGGCATCGCGCGGAATCTGCTCCGTGGTGCCAAAGACGTCCTTGGCCGAGTCGTTGGCGTAGACGTGGGTAGACACGAAATCCACCGGCACACCCGCGTCATGGCAGTGCTGTAGAAACGCAGCAACCCAGGCAGCCTGCGCGGTGGACGGGCCGCCCACGCGCAGACGCAGGCTTACGGACTTGAGCGCGCGCGCCGTGTGGTCGTACAGCTCCCAATAGGTGGGCTGTTTGGGCGAGCCGCCCCAGAAGTCGAGGTTCGGCTCGTTCCACACCTCAAAGTCCCAGTGCGAGACCTCGTCGAGTCCGTAGCGCGCCACCAGGTGCCGGGCAAACGCCTGCAGCATCGCGTCCCACCCAGCGTAGTCTTTGGGCGGAGTGACATTGGGGTGATACCAGAAGCCGTGCAGCCGGGCGGGGTCTGAAGCCAGCTTGCGCGGCATAAAACTCAACTCCACAAACGGTCGCACGCCGTGTGCCAGCAGCGCATCGTAGATCTGATCGATGTAGGTGAAGTTGTAGATGCCCTCGGCGGTGGTGTCCCGCTGCGCCGTCTGCGCGGGGATCAGCGTCTGGCGATCGGGATCGTAGAGGCCCACCTCATCCATGAAGATGCCGTGCGCACGAACGGCATCGAAGCCGGTCACATCCCGAACGCTGACCAGATCGTCCTGATAGCTCTGGCGCAGGGTTAAAATCGCCCGGCCGCTGCCAAACATCTTCTCCCAGAAGTGCGGGAAGGGCGTGCCTGCGGCGTTCGCATCCACGTGCAGGGTGACGGACTGGGGCGACTGGGCGACTGCCAATGCCACCAACAACCACGCCGCCAGAACTGCTGCGACGCTACGAAAGAGCCACTTCCCTGCTGTCACATCGCCTCCTGCTGCCCTGCATGCCCGCCTGGCACTCGATCCACGTTCCATCAAATCTTCAGAAAGATTCTGCTCCGATACAGCATCCAGACCGGCACCCAGCATACTGCCACGTACAACAGCGAATACACCAGCGAGGCCAGCGGAACGTTGCCGATGACAGCATGGATGGCCAGGTACGCCGCCTGCTGCACATTGTGCCCAGAGGCCAGATGGATGCTGCCGATCGCCGAGGCCAGCAGCTCTGACAGCACGTAAGCCGCGATGGCGTTGGTGCCAAAGACCAGCAGGACGGTGTGCCACCAGGGCGGCGAGACTCTCCGCTCCGAGGCTTGCTCCTGATGCTGCTCGTAACGCTGCTCGACCCACATCCACAGGGCGAGCAGCAACAGGCTCCAGCCGGCTGCGAAGAACACGTACGAGCTGGTCCAGAGTTTCTTGTTGATTGGGAACCAGGGGTTCCAGGCCGCGCCCAGTGCCAGGCTCAGCAGGCCGGCCAGGGCGATGCCTTTTAGCTTCTGTGCGGCGCTCCGTGCGCTCTGCAGCCACTGCCCGGTGAGCATGCCAAACAGCGCCGTGGCCACGGCGGGCAGTGTGCTCAGCAGGCCCTCGGGGTCGCGGGTACGTTCGTACAGATGCGGCGCTGCGAAGATGGCCCGGTCAAGCCAGGCGGCGAGGTTGGCATCCCGGTCCAGCAGCGGAATCTGGTGCGTGGGCACGCCATAGCCCGGCACCGGCACCAGCCGCATCAGCATCCAGTAGCCGAGGAGCGCCGCCAGCGCCAGCACCAGCTTGTCTCGCCAGCCACGCGAGACCAGGTACAGCGAAGCGATCACCAGATAGCAAAGTGCGATGCGCGGCAGCACGCCGTAAAACCGCATGGTACTGAGCGCGAAGTGCGGAAAGCTGTTAACCAGCAGGCCCAGCAGGTAGAGCACCACCGCGCGCCGCAAGGTGTGGGTAAACAGCGTCAGCTTCGACTCGCCCCGCGCCAGCCGCTTGGCCGTGGAGAGCACCGTCGAGATGCCGACCAGAAACAGAAATGTCGGAAAGACGAGATCGGTTGGCGTAAAGCCGTTCCAGGCAGCGTGCTTCAACGCCCAGTAGGCACCGTTACCATCGCCATTGTCATTCACCAGGATCATGAAGCCGATGGTCAATCCCCGCAGCAGGTCGAGCGCGACCAGCCGCGGAGCCTTGGGTACAAGATGCAACCTACTCTGCTCCATGCTGGCTCCTTGCGGCGGTCGTGGCTGCAGTGCCGACGGGGGCCAGTCCGAGCTGACGCGCCACCGCCATCGCGGCCGCATACGGGTCGCCCTGCGGCGTGGAGGGGTACCGCGTGTGGCTGCGATTCCAGGCATCGCCAAAGGCAAACCAGTCGATGGGCTGTGGCGGCTGGCCGGTCTGGAGCGCGCGACGCAGCGACGCGAAGAACATCTGCCAGCGCGGCAGGTAGTAGTCGCTGGTCAGCCCGGCCCAGTCCTTGTTGGCGTACTCGTGCAGTCCGCCCACGTCGCTGGCGTGACGGTCGCCCCAGGTGGTCAGAATCGAGCGCGCGTCATAGTTCAGCCGCTCTGCCTCCTCTGGCGTCGAGGCCCAACTCGGGACATACCCCATCCAGCGTCCCAGCAGAAAGTCACGGTTGGTGGACAACAGCGCGTCCTGCAATCGCATATCCTGCAGCCAGGTCTCGGTCAGGCTGTCGAACGCGTGCAGATCTCCGGCATCGAAGGCGGCCTTGATCTGCGGCAGCAGGGCACGGCTTTCGTTCGCCAGCACCTGCCGCGCCACGTCCACTACGTCATACTGCCAGGTCTCAGTGGAGCGCAGGGCTGGGGCCACCTGCAGCAGTTCGGTGAGCGACGCGCGCATCACCTGCGGATCGTAGCGCATCGCTGGTGGCGACCAGGTGGCGGCGTGGGTGGTGGTGAGGGATGGTTGCGCGGCAAACAGCGAATCATGTCCGGAGTCGCGCTCGCCCGGGCCGCCATCGGCACGGTAGCCGTACGCGGTGCGCAACAGAATCTGCCAGGCGCGCTCGGCGTGGGCGTCGCGGCTGCCATAGCGCCGCCACGTGTACTCCTGCATCCAGTCCGTCAGATCAACAGGCTGGTCGTGCCAGGCCATCTCGGTGTACAGATCGAAGGCCACCGGGTTGGTATCCATGCCCTCGGTAAACAGGGCTGTGCCCTGGATGCTGCTGCCCGGGCGCGCTGCCAGCTGCGGCATGCGCACGGCGTAGTCGTAGAGCGGCGCGCCGAGTGTCGTGCGGCCACCAAACTCCCATAGGCCGCCAAAGAGCCAGGGGGCACCGCGGAACTCCTGGTCGCGGTTGTCGCGCGGAATGCGTCCCTGCTCAATATCGGCGATCAACAGGTGGTTGCTGTCCAGCGAGCGCAGCAGCTCCTGGGTGGGGTTCTTCTGCCACGCCATCATGAACCAGAGCGCCTGCGGGTGCTGGCGCAGCATGGCCTGTTGCACGGCAACGGCGGCATCGCTGACCGGTACGTTGCCGGCGGCACCGCCCTCCTGGAAGACCTCCATGTCATAGAGGGCAGAGTCGCCAAAGAGGGCATGCTGGTGGCGGTAGAAGGACTCGGCGAGCGTGGCAAAGTGACGGTCGCGAGGGTCCAGCCAGCCGGGGCGGGTAAATCCGTTCCAGTCGCCCTGTTGGATGACATGCGCACCGGGCGCATGGCTGGCGTAGTCTGCCGGCACAATGCCGTAGTAGCCCGGCAGTACGGGCACCATGCCCAGCTCGCGCAACATGGCCACAATGTGCTGGGCAGAGGCGGCGCGCCGCTGTAGCAGCGCCATGGACATGGGACCATTGAAGCAGCACATGTTGCCCATCAGTTGCCAGTTCAGGTGAGCTGGTGTGGTAATCCAGGCGCGAATCGCGGCGTCGGAGTAGCCAGCCTCGCGAAAGGTCTGGTACAGCACCAGGTCGGTGCCGCGCTCCACCAGCACGGCGTTGGTTCCATGCAGCGCCAGCACGTCGATCTCGTGGCGCCAGCGCTCGTCGCTCCAGTAGGGCATGGTGTAGCCATCGACGTTCTCGTTGAGGGCATACCGCCAGCGGTACAGCGCGCGGCGCTCGATGGGCTCCGCCACGGCCGGCAGCTGGTGCCCGGGTGCGCCCAGCTGGGCTCCGTTGCTGGAGACCTGCAGGTGTGCCACATACTTCAGATACCAGTTCACCCCGTAGAGCAGGGTGGGCACCGTGCCCGCCTGCACCCGGATATGGCCCGCCTCCCCTGAGATGCGGAAGCCATCCGACTGACCGGGGCGGGGCTCGAGCTGCAGGTCAAACTGCCCGGCCAGCCCCGGCATCAGGCGCTCCAGCACGGCGTGGGCGGCCTCTGCTGTGCCCTGCGCATGGCCAGAGACAGCGAACAGAGGGAACGCGAGCAGCAGAAGAGTACGTGACAGCGCGATGCGAAAAATCATGCTGACTACTGTACGAGGAATCTGGCCGGGTGTTAAGCTCGCCGCGCAGGGTACCGCCCGTGCTGCGGGCGGGGAGGAGATTTTTCACCGGAGATATACTTCGACCATCGAATTAATGTATGCTTCCGACGCTGGCCCAAGCGTACGCCGTAAGGAGCGCTGCCTGCCGCCAGGCTCGACCCCAACCCTAACTCCCGAGGATTTATTGCCATGAAGCTGGATGCATTGGATCGCCGCTCGTTCTTGAAAGCCGTGGGCACTACCGGCATGATGTCGGCCTTTCCCGCCGCAGCCCTCGCGGCCCCCGGTTCCGGGCAAGAGATTACCCACGAGGTGGCCGCCCCCTCGCCCGAGGCCAGCCAGCCGCCGAAGTACTCCATCAACTTTGCCGTCTGCGGCATGAGCCATGACCACATCTACGGCATGGTCGGGGCGATCATTCGCGGTGGTGGCAAGCTGGTGGCCTTCTATGGGGAGGAGCCGGAGAAGCTCGCACGCTTCGCAAAGCAGTTCCCTAATGTGAAGCAGGTGCGCTCTGAGGATGAGATCCTCAACGATCCCTCGATTCAGCTGGTGCTCAGCTCCACCATCGCCAGCCACCGCGCTCCGCTGGGTGTACGCGTCATGCGCCACGGCAAGGATTATCTGAGCGATAAGCCCGGCATCACCACGCTGGAACAGCTGGCTGCCGTACGCAAGACCATTGCGGAGACCGGCCGCATCTACGGCATTATGTACAGCGAGCGGCTGGAGGTTAAGGGCGCGGTGAAGGCTGGCGAGCTGGTGCACGCCGGGGCCATTGGCCGCGTCATCCAGACCATCAACATTGCTCCCCACCAGGTGAGCCAGCCGGTTCGCGCGGGACAGGAGCACAACGGCGGTGCGGACGCGCGTCCCGCGTGGTTCTGGGAGCCGGAGCTCTACGGCGGCATCCTGTGCGACATTGGCTCGCACCAGGTGGATCAGTTCCTGTACTACACCGGCTGCAAGCAGGCCGAGGTGGTCGCGTCGCAGATCGCCAACATCCGCCACCCGGAGCACCCGAAGTTCCAGGACTTTGGCGACATGATGCTGCGCGGCGACCGCGGCTTTGGCTATGTGCGGCTGGACTGGTTTACCCCGGACGCGCTGGGTACCTGGGGCGACGGCCGACTGTTCATCCTGGGCACGGAGGGCTACATCGAGGTGCGTAAGTACACCAACGTGGGCGTCAGCCACTCCGGCAACAACCTCTTCCTGGTCAACAAGACCGAGCAGCGCTACATCGACTGCAACCAGGTTTACCTGCCCTTCGGGCCGCAGTTTGTCTCTGACATTGTGAATCGCACCCACACTGCGCAGGACCAGGAGCAGTGCCTGCTGGCCGCAGAGCTAGTGATTACGGCACAAAAGCAGGCCACGCTGGTTCACCTGGCAGACTAACCCCTCGCTCGAAGGAAACAGCCGAAGCAAAAGGCATGGAGACACCCCGCATGGCCCCAATCACTCGCTCCGCTCTGTCGCGACGCCGGTTCCTCAAGACCTCCGCCGCTGCCGCTGCCGTGGCCGGCTTTCCGACCATCGTGCCCTCCAGCGTGTTTGGGCAGTCGGCCCCCAGCAACCGCATCAATGTGGGAGCCATCGGGGCAGGCCGCATCTCGCGCGGCCACGACATGCCCAACATCCTGAAGGTGCCGGACGCGCGCATCATAGCCGTCTGCGACCTGGCCGGGCATCGCGTGGAGGAAGGCAAGCAGTTCGTCAACCACTACTACGCACAGCAGACGGGCAAGCCCTATGACGGCGTAACCGGCTATAGCGACTACAAGGAGTTGTTGGCTAACCCGGATATCGACGCGGTCGTCATCAGCACGCCAGACCACCAGCACGCCATCGTGGCCACGGCCGCCGTTCGCGCCGGCAAGGATGTCTACCTGCAGAAGCCCGCCTCGCTGACGATCGCCGAGGGACGTTACCTCTCAGACGCGGTACAGGCCTCTGGCCGCATCCTGCAGATCGGCAGTCAGCAGCGCGCCTGGAAGCAGTTCCATCGCGCGGCAGAGCTGGTGCGCAACGGCCGCATCGGTGACCTGCGCCATGTCGAGGTCGGACTCCCCGGAGACCCCGCCGGCGGCGACCCCACCCCCATGCCCGTGCCTGCGGACTTCAACTACGACGCATGGCTGGGCTCCACCCCCGAGGTGCCCTACACGGTGGATCGCGTGATGCCGCAGAAGGGCTACGACCGTCCCGGCTGGCTACGCATGGAGCAGTTCGGTGCCGGCATGATCACCGGCTGGGGCGCACACCATGTGGACACGGCGCACTGGGGAATGAACACGGAGTACACCGGCCCCATCGAGATCTGGGGCGAGGCTGAGTTCCCCACGCATGGCTTGTGGGATGTGCATGGCAAGTTCCTGACCCATGCCATCTATGCCAACGGCATCACCATGGACATCTCGGGCGACTTCCCCAACGGCATCAAGTGGTACGGCACAGGCGGCTGGATCTTTGTGACGCGCGACGAGATGACCACACCGACGGCGGTGGGCGAGAGCAGCCAGAAGATTCAGCCGTTGATGGCCAGCAATCCCAAGATTCTGGACTCCGTGATCGGACCGAATGAGACACATCTGTACACGGCAGACGAGCAGCACGCCAACTGGCTGGAGTGCATTCGCACGCGTCGGCAGCCCACGGCTCCGGTCGAGGTGGGTCATCGCGCCTGCTCCACCTGCCTGCTGCACCACATTGCCATGAAGACCCGGCGGCGGCTGCACTGGGACCCGGAGCGCGAGCGCTTCCACAACGACGACGAGGCCAACGCAATGCTCTCGCGGCCTCAGCGCTCACCCTATACCTTCGAGTCGACCTTCAGCTAGTCTGGCTTGCCTCTCCAGAAACAGCACGGGCCTGCGATCTACCTCGCAGGCCCGTGCTGTATCTGGAGGCCCTGGCGGGCCAACCCCTAGAACTTGTAGGTAAAGCCGGTGACGACGCGCGTATTGTTCTGGCTGTTGTTTACGCCATTGGGAATACGCGTATGCACGTAATCCACCTGCACGATGGTGTAGTTGAAGCGTTGCCCCAGCGGCATGGTGACGCCACCGCCACCGCTGAGCCCAAAGGCGTTGCGGTTGATGGTGAAGTTGAAGTTCACATCCTCCTTGGCACCGCCGAAGAGAACCTCTGCATAGGGCGTGAAGCGTGTATGGTTGCGCCGTGAGTACCTCGCGCCAAAGAGATAGTTCAGAATGGTGATGTTCTGCGAGGTGCCGTCAACATTATTGGCGTGGGCATAGGTGATGTCTGCGACTCCGGCCCAGGCGTGGGTGAGGTTGACGAGGAAGACGCCGCTGCCGCCGTTGAGCGAGAAGCAGCCACACTGTCCCGGCGGGGCGTTTGCGTGAATCCAATTGTAGTTGCCCCCCGCCTCAAACCGGGTGATGCCAGATTCCATCTCTCCGGAGGTAGCTGCCTGGCCCCAGCCCAGGCTTGGGACCAGCAACGTCAAGACCAGGATGACAAAAGCTTGCAAGGATCTCATGGGACTCCTACTGCACCACCAGGGTTGCTGACGCACTATGCTGCAGCGTTCCCTCAGTGCCAGTAACTGTTATGGAATACGTCTTCGGGCTGAGTGCAAAGTAACCACCTGCACACCCGCTGAGACCAAGGACAGGCAACATGGATGCAGCCAGCAACAGCAACACGGCGAGCAGCCTGGGCATCGTGCGGCGGTAGCGCCGTAGTGCACCCAGCCCCAGCAGGCCCAGCAGACCGGCCGCCATGGGGAGTGCGCTGCGATCGCTGCCCGGCTGCACCGGCTGGCGGTTGGATGCGGACAAGGAACTGCTGGTGACGACCGAGAGAGTCACATCCGTGGCACCACTACCGGCCGTAATCTTTGCCGGCGTAATGGTGTACGTGACGCCCGTAGGCACACCATCAATGGCAAAGCTCAGGTCTGCCAGGAAGGTGGTGCCACCGACCGGGGCAACGGTAAAGGTGTACGTCGTGGTGTCACCCGGGAAGACGCTCTGCGAGAGGGATCCCTTCGGAGTGACCGTGAAGTCCTGAACGATGTTGGTCACGATCGGCGAGGTGCTGGCGGCAAAGGAGCTGTCGCCCGAGTAGACCGCCGTGATCTGGTGCGAGCCGGCGGTAAGCGAGCTGGTGGAGTAGACCGCCGAGCCGCTGGTGGCCAGGGAGACCACGACACTGCCGTTGGTGCTGAGCGGCGCAGAAGCCAGCGCAGCGGCACCATCAAAGAAAGTAACCGTACCGGTCGGCGTGGGGCTGTTGGCAGCCACAGTAGCCGTGAAGGTGACCGACGTGCCAAGCAGCTCCGCCGGGGTGCTGGCCGTTACAACGACCGAGGTGGGCAGCTTGCCGATCTGCTGCGACAGAGCCGCAGAAGTGGCCGTGTTGTAGGTGGAGTCGCCGCTGTACACCGCAGTGATGGAGTGGCCACCAACGCTGAGACCCGAGGTGTTGAAGCTGGCAACCCCGGCCGAGCTGACTGCACCCGTACCCAGCAACGTAGAGCCGTCATAGAAGGAGACGGTGCCTGTTGCGCCGGCGTTGACCGTGGCCGTCAGCGTGACCGACTGATTGAGCACAGCCGGGTTGGACGATGTCGTCAAGGTAATGGTGGGCGTGATCTTGGCCACCGTGACCTGCGTTGCGGGCGACACTGCCGCGTTGTTGTTGGTATCGGCCGGTGTGGATGCCGTGATGGTGGCCGTGCCAATGGGCAGCGTGCTGGTCGTCAACGTTGCCACTCCGTTGACGATGGGAGACGTGCCAAGCAACGTTGCCCCGTTGAAGAAGGAGACCGGCCCGGTGACGCCAGAGGGCACCTGCTCGGTGATCGTCTCCTGCTGGCCCGGCGCGATGGAGGTCGAGGAGACCGTCGGCGCAGGCAGCACTGGCGTGTTCTTGTTCACAACCTGGGTGAGCGGTGTGGAGCTGGCACCGTTGTCGTTGGTGTCGCCGCTATAAGTCGCCGTTACAGAGTGGCTGCCAGAGCTGAGCGTAGGCACGCTGACGGTAGCCACACCATTGGTAATGGTGCTGGTACCCAGCACGGTCGATCCGTCAGTAAAGGTAACCGTACCGGTTGCCGTGGTAGGAACCGTCGCTGTGAACGTGACCTGCTGCAGCGTGGTGGAGGGGTTTGAAGACGAGGTCAACGTCACAGTGGGCGAGGCCTTCGCAACGCTCTGCACCACGGTGCCACTGCCGCCGTTGTCGTTGGTGTCTCCACTGTAGGTGGCGGTGATGGTGTCATTGCCGGTGGGCAGGGTCGATGTGGTGATGCTGACCGAGCCCGACGAGTTGAGCGTGCCCGTACCCAGCGTGGTGCTGCCACTGGTAAAGACCACCGTTCCGGTAGCACCTGGCTGAACGGTCGCCGTAACGGTGACCGTGCCACCGTAGGTGCTGGGGCCAGAGGTGGTAACGGTGACCGGCGGCGACGCCTTGTTGACCACCTGGTTCAGCGAGGCAGTTACGGAGCTGTCATTCGTGTCACCACTGTAGGTGGCAACAATCGGGTTGCCTCCCGTGGGCAGCGTCGAGACCGTGTAGGTCGCCACGCCGTTCGTCACGGGCACCGTCGCCAGCGTCGTGGTGCCGCTGGAGAAGGTAACTGTTCCGGTTACCGATGTCGGCAGGGTGTCTGTCAAGGTCACCGTGTTGCCGAAGACAGACGGATTGAGCGACGAGGTGAGCGTGCTGGTTGGCGTGGCCTTGTTGACGACCTGGGTCGCCGTGCCGGTCGCGCCGGTGTAGTTGGAGTCGCCGGAGTACGTCGCCGTAATCGGGTTGTTGCCGGCGGGCAGGCTGCTGGTGGAGATCGTCGCAACACCCGACGAGTTCACCGTGCCTGTGCCCAGCGTGGTGCCACCGCTGCTGAAGGTGACGGTGCCAGTCGGTCCAGCGGGCAGCGTCGCCGTTACCGTGACGGTGCCACCATAGGTGCTGGTGCCAGAGGTGCTAACCGTAACCGGCGGAGTCGCCTTGGCCACGCTCTGCGACGTGCTGCCGCTGGCGGTGTTGTAGTTGGTATCGCCAGAGTACGTGGCCGTAATGGTGTTGGAGCCGGCAGGCAGGCTGCTGGTGGAGATCGTCGCAACACCCGACGAGTTCACCGTGCCCGTGCCCAGCGTGGTGCTGCCGCTGGTAAACACTACCGTGCCCGTCGCGCCCGCAGGCACAGTCGCCGTCACCGTGACGGCACCACCATAGGTGCTAGGGCCAGAGGTGGTAACGCTCACTGTGGGCGTCGCCTTGGAGACCTGCTGCGTGGTGCTGCCGCTGGCGCTGTTGTAGTTCGCATCACCAGAGTACGTGGCCGAGATGGGATCACTGCCCACGGGCAGGCTGCTGGTGGAGATCGTCGCAACACCCGAGCCGTTCACCGTTGCCGTCCCCAGCGTGGTGCTGCCGCTGGTGAACACCACTGTGCCCGTCGCAGTGCTGGGCAGCGTCGCCGTTACCGTGACGGCACCGCCATAGGCGCTGGGGCCAGAGGTGGTAACGCTCATCGTGGGCGTCGCCTTAGAGACCTGCTGCGTGGTGCTGCCGCTGGCGCTGGTGTAGTTCGTATCACCAGAGTAAGTGGCGGTGATGGGATCACTGCCAACCGGCAGAACAGTGGTGCTGAGCGAGGCAAGGCCAGAGCCATTCACCGTCGCCGTGCCCAGCGTGGTGCTGCCGCTGGTAAAGACCACTGTGCCCGTCGCGCCCGTCGTGACCGTCGCCGAGAGCGTCACGGACGTGCCGTAGATGCTGGGGCCGGACGTCGTGACTGCCACCGTCGGCGTCGCCTTGGAGACCTGCTGCGTGGTGCTGCCGCTGGCACCGTTGTAGTTTGTATCACCAGAGTAGGTGGCCGTGATGGGATCACTGCCCACGGGCAGTACGCTGGTGGAGAGGCTGGCCACACTCGAGCCGTTCACCGTCGCCGTGCCCAATGTGGTGCTGCCACTGGTAAAGACCACTGTGCCCGTTGCGCCCGTCGTGACCGTCGCCGAGAGAGTCACCGAGCTGCCATAGGTGCTGGGGCCGGAGGTGGTGACTGCCACCGTCGGCGTCGCCTTTACCACCGTTACTACGCTCGCTGGCGAGGATGCCGGGTTGTTGTTCGAGTCGCCCGGCGTTGTGGCTGTGATGCTGTTGTTGCCAAGCGCCAGCGGGCCGACGACCAGGGTCGCGATGCCGCTACCGTTGACGGCAGCTGTACCCAGGCTGGTTGAACCGTTCAGGAAGGTGACCGGTCCGCTCACACCTGTCGGCACGGCCTCAGTGAGCGTCACCGTCTGGAAGACGGTCGGGCTGGAGGGCGAGTAGCCGGGCGCAGGGAGCACCGGCGTTGCTTTGGCAACGCTCTGCACCGTAGAGCCGGTGCCAGACGTGTAGTTGGTATCGCCAGGATACGTGGCGGTAATGGTGTCGCTGCCTGCCGGCAGGCTGGAGACGCTGAGGGTGGCGACGGCCGATCCGTTGAGCGTCGCAGACCCCAAGGTTGTGCTACCGGAGGTAAAGGTAACTGTTCCGGTAGCATTCTGGCTCAGCGTCGCCGTCAGGGTGACTGCGTTGCCGTAGGTGCTGGGCCCGGAGGTGGAGACCGTAACGGTAGGCCTTGCCTGGTTCACCGTCTGGCTGAGTACCGTCGACGTCACGGCAGCGTGCGTGCTGTCTCCGCTGTAGGCAGCCGTAATCGGGTGCAAGCCAGCGCTCAGGCTTGAGGTGGTGTACGTTGCCACACCATTGGTCACATTCACCACGCTGAGGGCAGTCGCGCCATCCAGGAAGGTGATGGTGCCGGTGGCCGACGAGGCGACGGTGGCCGTAAAGGTTACGCTCTGCAGGTACGTCGAAGGATCCAGCGATGAGGTCAGCAGAATGGGCGTAACACTCAGACTCACCACGTTTGACACACTGCTGTTGTAGTTTGAGTCTCCAGCAAAGCTGGCCTTGAGCTGCGCCGTTCCCGCAGGAATCGCTGAGGTGGTGAGCGTGGCGACGCCGCTGTGGAGGGTACCCGTGCCCAGCGAAGTGGACCCGTTGAAGAAGAGGACGGTCTCACCATCGGTGGTGGTGGTGGGCGGCCCGACCGTATAAGGCGACAGACTTGCGGAGAGCAAAGTCGGCTGGCCGCTGACCAGCGGGCCTGTGGAGGGCGTGGTCGAGAGTGTCAGCGTGGTGGGGGTGGGGGCAGCCAGCAGATTCGTCGTGGCTGAGGTGCTGCCCGTGTACGCGGTGTCGCCTGCGTAGCTGGCATCGACCGTATGCGTGCCGCTGCCCAGGGGATAGACGGCCAGGCCCGTGAGCGCGGCTGCGTTCGCAGTCTGCAGCACCTGGCTAAGCGCAACGGCCGCCTGCGGATTCTTGGCGTCGGTGCCGATGAGGTCCGCATTGCCATCGTTGTTGTAGTCGCCCGCGTTCACCGCATAGGTCAACGAGAAGCCGCCGATGGTGGGCTCATTGTAGGGCTGCAAGGTACCGTCGCCGTTGCCCAGGTAGACCAGCGCTCCGGTGCTGCCACCGGCGATGATATCGGCCTTGCCGTCGCCGTTGACGTCGGCCAGGTGAGGATCCGACGGAATGTCCGAGATGTACGAGACCGGAGTCTGAAACGTGCCATTGCCTTTGCCCAGCAGCACCCAAAGGTTGTTGGCGATATGGCTTGAGTACATGATCGTTGTGGAGACGATGTCGAACAGGCCGTCCGCATTCGTGTCGCCCACGGTCAGGAACTCGCCGACATTGCTGGCGACTTTGGTGGGAGCAGCGAAGGTTCCGTCTCCATTGCCCAGTGCTGCGTACAGATCCGAGAGGAATCCATTGCCTACGTTGGTCGTGTTGTCAACGGCAAAGACGATGTCGTCCTTGCCATCGCCATTGAAGTCTGCGACCACGATGTTACTGGGCTTGGCAGAGGGACTCTCAATCTTGACGCCGCTCTGGAAGGTGCCATCGCCGTTGCCCAGGAAGAGCGTCACATCCACCTGGGTGCGGTCTGTGACAACAAAGTCCAGGATGCCATCGCCGTTAAAGTCACCCATCGCAATGCCGTTCACGTCGCCGGAGACGTACTCGGTAGGCGAGCGGAAGGTCCCATCGCCATTGCCCAGCAGGATGACGAGTCCGCCGGTTGTGCCGTTAGAGCAACCGAGCGCCACGTCCGTATTGCCGTCGCGGTTAAAGTCGGCCAACAGGATCTTCAAGGCCACGCCCTGCGGGCAGCCGGAGTAGTTCACCTTGGGCTGAAAGGAGCCGTCACCATTGCCCAGCAGCACCGAAATGGTCTGCAGCTTGTCGCCCGTCACTACGTCCAGGTTGTTGTCGGTATTCAGATACGCCGAAGCGATGGCGACCGAGCGATCCGGGTTCAGCGGCGTAGCATTTGGGTCTGGCGTACCAATCGCGAAGGGAGAGTTCGGTGCCTGCTGGTAGTTCTGGCTCAACACGGCCGGGCCTAGAGCCTGAGTCGCCAGAATCGAATTGCCCGCGCTGGTGTCGATGTACTGGACGTTGCCAGTTGGACCGCTGGCCAGCGAGCCGAGACCGACCACTGTGCTGGCCAGGGTATAGTTCCCCACGGTGCCGCCGGTCGACAGCGAGATGGTGGAGCTGTAGCCACCCTGCACGGCGTACGTGACGGTATTGGATACGCTGGAAAGATACCCGTTGTTGGCACGGTAGACGGCCTTATAGCTATGGTTGCCGACGGCGCCGCTGCCCGTCTTAAACGCGACCGTGCCCGTCGTCGAGTTGACCTGACGTAGCGCAAGGGCTGAGTTGTTCTCGCAGACAGGAGCCGTGGCGTCACAAAAGAGCACCAGGCCGGTGGTGACCGGCGAGCCGCCCGCGGTCACGGTCGCCGTCAGCGTCACAGGAGTCTGATAGGGGATGGTGGTGGAAGAGACCGTGAGAGCGGTGGTCGTCGCCAGCTGTGCAGCCCACGCCGGCAGCGCGCAGCAGCTGCCCATCATCAAGGCCAGAACAAGGCGAATCCGATTCTTAAAGGCACGGTTGGCGAAGCGGGACAGGCACGTCATCATGGTCTTCATGAACTTCCTCGGGCACCAGGCAGAGTTGGGGAGGGCCTGCCCTGAACCCTATATGTGCATGATTTTGCGCAGGAATCACCCGAAAGTTGCACCGTATCCCCCAAACAGTTACCCCTATCCATGCCTTTTCAGGAGGCGGTCGCCCAAAACACCGCAGGAAGCAGCTATGCCAGTTTGCCACTCCTACCCCATTCAGGGCATACTCTTGAGGCCGCGAACCTAAGCAGTTACAAGGAGTTCCGCCGCTGCGACCCGATCGGCAGCCCCGGGCGGCCCCAGAGCATGGAGCAAGCGCAACCAACAATTCGCAAGACGCACCTGACCGGACGCGCGACGCTGATGCACGGCAGACCGAGGGCCGCCTGAGCGCCCCGGCGGCAGTGCCCCACGGCCACAGGCGATGGCGCATCGCACTCCTGCTCGGCCTCGGGGTACTGGTCAACTACTTCGACCGCGTCAACCTCTCCGTGGCGCACGCCGCGCTGATCACCACCTTTGGCATCTCCAACGTCGTCTTTGGCTATCTCTCGGGCGCGTACAACTGGACCTATGCGGCCTGCCAGCTCCCCGTAGGAGTGCTGCTGGATCGATTCGGCGTCAAACGCGTGGGACGCATCAGCATCTTTCTGTGGGGGCTCGCCTCGTTTGCCGCGGCCATCTCCACCTCGCTGACGGGGTTCTTTGGCGCGCGACTTCTGCTTGGCATCGGCGAGGCGCCGACTTTTCCGGCCAATGCCAAGGCCGTGGGTCTGTGGTTTCCGCCCTCGCGACGCAGCTTCTCCACGGCCATCTCGGACGCCGCAGCCAAGTTCGCCCCTGCCGTAGGGATGCCGCTGATCGGCATGCTGATGATCCGTATCGGCTGGCGGCTCAGCTTCGCGGCCACCGGCGTGGTCAGCTTGCTGTACCTGGTCGTCTTCTACCTGGTCTATCGCGATCCGGACGACGACCCAGCGGTGACTCCGGAGGAGTTGGCGTACATCCGCTCCGAGGCGCCTGCCCAGGTGCCGTCCAGCGCGCCGGCTCCGTCCCGGCTGAGCTACCTGCTGCGGCAGCCCAAGGTCATCGGCTACGCCATCGGCTTCGGCTCGTACAACTACGTCTTCTACCTGCTGCTTACCTGGCTGCCCAGTTACCTGGCCGACGCGCTGCATATCGACCTGCTGCACTCGTTCCTGTACTCCTCGTTCCCCTGGCTGTTTGCCACGGTCACGGACCTGCTGATTGGCGGTCTGCTGGTGGATGCACTCATCCATCGCGGCTGGAACCAGAGCCACGTGCGGCTCACCACCCTGGTACTGGGCACCACCTTTGGGCTCGGCATCTTTGGTGCGGCGCATGCCCACACCCCGGCCCAGGCCATCTTCTGGATCAGCCTGTCCATCGGCGGTCTGGCGGCGGCAGCGCCTGTCGGCTGGAGCATTACGTCGATTCTTGCCCCGCCCGGCAGCACCGGCACGCTGGGAGGCATCCTCAACTTCTCAAATCAGCTTTCGGGCGTCACAGCACCGCTCATCACCGGCTATATTGTGGCCATCACGCACGCCTACACCGGCGTCTTCTACGTGGCGGCCGGCTATCTGCTGGTAGGCATCGCAAGTTATCTGTTTCTCTTGCGGTCTATCGAGACAATTCCTTCCGACCCCGGCGTTACTTCTTCGGAGTTGCCCGCGTAGAGCCGGTGGTGATGCCACCGTCGACGAGCAGAGTCTGCCCGGTGACGTACTCGCTGGAGGGCGACGCCAGAAACACGACGGCACCGTCCAGGTCGTTCGGCCGTCCGGGACGCTTGGCGGGGATGCGCTCCACCAGATACTCCACCCACTCCTGGCTCTCGTACATTACCTGGTTCTGCGCGGTCTTGAACCAGCCCGGCGCCAGGCAGTTGACGGTGACGCCATGCTTGCCCCAGTCATCGGCCAGGCTCATGGTCATCTGCTTGACGCCGCCACGGCTGGCGCAGTAGGGCGTAAGCCCGGCATAGCCAAAGACGCTGGTGACCGAGCCAATGTTGATGATGCGCCCGTAGCCGCGCTGCACCATGCCGCGACCGATGGCCTGCGCCACAAAAAAGGTGCCGCGCAGGTTGGTATCCAGCACCAGATTCCAGTCGTCCCAGGTTACGTCCAGGGCGGGCTTGCGGACGTTGCAGCCCGCATTGTTCACCAGAATCTGCACCGGCCCCAGCGCCGTCTCGGCCTGAGCCGCAAACCGCTGGATGCTGGCATGGTCGCGCACGTCCAGCTCCAGCGCCACGCAGCGCCGGCCCAGGTCGCGGATCTCCTGCGCGAACGGTGCCAGCGACTGCTGGTTCCGGCTGGTCAGAATCAGGTCTGCCCCGGCCCGGGCCAGCGCGCGGGCCATGTACTGGCCCAGGCCACGGCTGGTGCCGGTCACGATGGCCACCTGGCCAGAGAGGTCAAAGAGCCCGCTGCCGGGTGTCGCCGTGCTCATGCGTTCTCTCCCGGGCACAGCACAATCTTCATCAGGTTAGGCTCGCGGGCGTGCAGCCGCTCAAACCACTGCGGGCCGTCTTCGAGCGGTGCAACGGCCGTGATCAGCGGCTTTACCTGGATGGCGCCACTGGCGACCAACTCGATGGCCTGGGGATACTCGCCGCTGGACGAGCAGGAGCCCTGCAACCGGATCTCGCGCGTGACCACCTTCTGCAGGGGCAGCGTGGCCTCTCGAACCAGGTTGCCCACCAGGGTGACCGTGCCGCCCTTGCGCACACAGTCGATCGCCGGGCCAATCGTCTCGTCGCGGCCCACCGCTTCCAGCACGACGTCCACACCCTCGCCGCCGGTTCTGCGCCGCACCTCGTCCACCAGTTCCGCACCGGTCAGCAGCAGCGTCTCGTCTGCGCCCACGCGCGCGGCCATGGCCAGCCGCGTGCTGTCGACGTCCGCGATGAGCACCCGCGAGCAACCGGCTACGCGTGCTGCCTGCAGCGTAAGCAGGCCGATCATACCGGCACCGATCACCAGCGCCGTCTCGCCGCCCCGCACCTGCGTGACGCGCACCGCATGCAGTGCCACGGAGACCGCTTCCAGCATCGCCGCCTCAGGAAAGGACAAGCTCTCAGGCAGCGGGTAGATGATGTGCCGCGGGATCGCGACATACTCGGCAAAGGCACCATAGCGGCGAAACTCGGCACACGAGACACCGATGATCTCGCGGTGGCTGCACAGGTTCATCTGGCCGCGCAGGCAGTACTCGCACAGGCCGCAGTAGAGGGTGGAGTCGAAGGTGACGCGATCGCCAAGGGCCAGGCCCTGCACCTCGCTGCCCATGCCCGCCACCACTCCGGCTGCCTCGTGCCCCATGACGATGGGTGGGATGCGGCGGCCGGTTGAACCGTCGTAGCCGTGGACATCGCTGCCACAGATGCCGCAGGCCGCCACCCGGATGAGCACCTCCGTGGGCCCGATCTGTGGCTCGGGCAGGTCAGTGACTGCAAGTTGGCTATATTCAGAGAGAAGCAGCGCTTTCACAGGGATCGCCTCCGCCAACCAGACTACATCGTGCGAACTCGACACGGGGGGTCTACACAGAGCGAAATTTAAGCTAAAGTACAGACTTCACCCACAGGAAATTGCAGATGCCCGAGACACTCGAACCTCAGGACTGGACCATCGTTAAGAACGAAGCCGCCGAGAGCTTTACGCCCGAGCCGGGCATGGTGCGGCAGGTGCTGGCCCACACCGACCAGCTGATGCTGATTCGTCACTACTTTGAGCAGGGCTGGGTGGGTGCGCGCCACAGCCATCCGCACCACCAGCTGGTTTATGTGGTGCGCGGGTCGCTGCACGTTGAGATTGAAGGCCGCGAGTTCGACGTGCACGCCGGGGACAGCTTCGTCGTGAACGGCGGCCAGCAGCATCAGGCCTCGGCCTATGAAGCCTCGGAGGTGCTGGACGTCTTCACGCCCATCCGCAACGACTATCGCGATCTGGTCACCAAGGGCAGCTAGCCCGGCCAGAGCAATTCGAAGAAGGAGCCCTACCGCATGGCACGCATCGTCCGCTGTTCGCTCATTCAGGCCAGCAACGTAGAACCAGCCGAGAGCTCACTGGCCGCCATCAAGCAGGCCATGATTGAGAAGCACGTCGGCATGATCCGCAAGGCCGCGGCCCAGGGCGCGCAGATCATCTGCCTGCAGGAGATCTTCTACGGCCCGTACTTCTGCGCAGAGCAGACCACGCGCTGGTACGACACCACGGAGCCTGTGCCCCATGGGCCCACCATCCGGCTGATGCAGCAGCTTGCGGCCGAGCTGCACGTCGCCCTGATTGTGCCGGTCTACGAGGTGGAGAGCGAAGGCGTCTACTACAACACGGCCGCCGTCCTGGACAGCAACGGCAACTACCTGGGCAAGTATCGCAAGACGCATATTCCGCACGTTGCGCCCGGCTTCTGGGAGAAGTTCTACTTCCGCCCCGGCAACCTGGGCTATCCGGTCTTCGATCTCGGGTTCGTCAAGATCGGCGTGTATATCTGCTACGACCGCCACTTTCCGGAGGGTGCGCGGGCGCTGGGGCTGAATGGCGCAGAGATCGTCTTCAACCCCTCGGCTACGGTAGCCGGCCTGAGCGAGTACCTGTGGAAGCTGGAGCAGCCCGCGCACGCAGCCGCCAACGGCTACTTTGTGGGCGCCATCAACCGTGTAGGCACTGAGGCTCCGTGGAACATCGGCGAGTTCTACGGCCAAAGCTACTTCTGCGATCCGCGCGGGCAGATCTTCGCGCAGGCCTCGCGTGATCAGGACGAGGTGCTGACCGCCGACCTTGACCTGGACCAGATCGCCGAGGTGCGCAAGACCTGGCAGTTCTTCCGCGATCGGCGACCGGACATGTACGGAGATCTCGTCAAACCCTGAGGCACGCAACCGACCCAACCCCATCTGACGTTTGCGGAGGTCATGCTTGGCAACATCGGTCCCCTACGAAGAGCACCCGGAACTGGCTGCGAGATTTCCGGAGCTGCACCCTGCGCTGACGGCGCAGCACGCCGTGATGGAGGCCAATCGCTGCCTGAACTGCTTTGACGCGCCCTGCACGGCTGCCTGCCCGACTCACATCGACGTGCCACGCTTCATCAAGAAGATCGCCACGCACAACCTGCGCGGAGCCGCCGTCTCCATCCTGGAGGCGAACGTGCTTGCGGCCAGCTGCGCACGCGTATGCCCGGTCGAGGTTCTGTGCGAGGGCGCCTGCGTGCTGCACCACCAGCAACAGGAGCCGATCGCCATTGGACGGCTGCAGCGCTTCGCCATGGATACGTTCTACGCGGCCGGGGGCAGGATTCCGCAGCGCAAGGCGACCGCTCGCTCGCAAAGCGTCGCCTGCATCGGCGGTGGCCCGGCTTCCCTGGCCTGTGCGGCGGAGCTGCGCCAGCAAGGCTTTGCCGTAACCATCTACGAGCGACGCGCGCTGCCCGGCGGGCTGAACAGCTACGGGGTGGCCCAGTACAAGCTGCGCACTGCGGACAGCCTGCGCGAGATCGAGCAGATCCGCGCTCTGGGCGTCACCTTTGCCACCCGCGAGATCGCAACTGAGGCTGACCTGAAGGAGCTGGAGTCGAGCTACGACGCGATCTTTCTGGGTGTGGGCCTGGGTGCCATGCACAAGCTCGGCATCGCCGGCGATGGGGCCCCGTGCCTGGTAGATGCGCTGGAGTTTATTGAGAGCTACAAGCTGGGCCGACGTGAGGACGTGGGCAGCCACGTCGTGGTCATCGGAGCGGGGAATACGGCCATTGACGCGGCCATTGCGGCACGCAGGCTGGGCGCCCAGACCGTGAGTGTGCTCTACCGGCGTGGCCCGCAGCAGGTCTCTGCTTTTGACTTTGAGATCGAACATGCGCGGCACGAGGGCGTCACATTCCTGTGGGGCACGCTCCCGATCGCGATTCACCATGCGCCCGAAGACGAGCGGACGACGCTGGAGTGTACGCGCGTGGAGGTCAACCGCCACGGCGACTTTGTGCTGACGGCAGACTCCAACTTCACCCTGGAGTGCGACCTGATTATTCCCGCCATCGGCCAGTCGCCCTTACTCACGTTTCTGCAGCGCGTCCGCGGACTGCAGATCGAGAAGGGACGAGTGGTGATCGATCGTGCGAGCGGACAGACGACGCACCCCAGGTACTTTGCCGGTGGCGACTGCGTGAACGGCGGTCGCGAGGTGGTGGATGCGGTGGCCGACGGCAAGCGCGCGGCTTGCGGTATCGCCGCAGCGCTCGGCACGGCGAAGGAGGCCAGCCATGGCTGACCTGAACTGCAACTTCGCCGGCATCGCTTCGCCAAATCCGTTCTGGCTCGCCTCTGCGCCGCCCACCAACTGTGGCGAGCAGATTATGCGCGCGTTTGACGCAGGCTGGGGCGGTGCCGTGTGGAAGACGATCGGAGAGCCGATTACCAACGTCAGTTCGCGCTACTCCTCCATCGACTGGGCAGGACAGCGCATGATGGGCCTGAACAACATTGAGCTGATCAGCGACCGGCCCATTGAGGTGAACCTGCGCGAGATCGCCGAGGTGAAGCGACGCTATCCCAGGCACGCCGTGCTTGCGTCGCTGATGGTGGAGTCGCGCCGCGAGGCGTGGCACGAGATCGTGAAGCGCGCAGAGGACGCCGGCGCAGATGGTCTGGAGTTGAACTTTGGCTGTCCACACGGCATGAGTGAGCGCGGCATGGGCTCCGCCGTTGGCCAGGACCCCTACTACACCCACATGATTACCGAGTGGGTGAAGGAGGTAGCCCGCACGCCCGTGCTGGTGAAGCTGACACCGAACATCACGGACATTCGCACCACGGCGCGCGCGGCCAGGGCGGCCGGGGCTGACGGCCTCTCCGCGATCAACACCATCAACTCCATCACCGGCATTGATCTGGACACGCTGACGCCGCGACCCAACGTGGATGGTCGCTCCGCCCACGGCGGCTACTGCGGCCCGGCGGTCAAGCCGATTGCGTTGAACATGGTGCAGTCCGTCATGGCAGATCCGACAGCCGCGCTGCCCCTGTCCGGCATCGGCGGGGTTGCCACCTGGCAGGACGCGGCAGAGTTTCTGCTGCTGGGCTGCACCTCGGTGCAGGTATGCACCGCCGTGATGCACTACGGATATCGAATCGTCGAGGACCTGGCCGACGGACTGAGCCAGTGGATGGACAGCAAGGGCTTCCGGACACTTGATGAGGTTCGCGGCCTGAGCCTGCCCCGCGTCACCGACTGGAAGCACCTGAACCTGAACTACAAGATAGTCGCGCACATCGACGAGTCGCGCTGCATTGGCTGCGACCTGTGCCACATCGCCTGCTGGGATGGCGCACACCAGTGCATCCACCTTGATCGCGTGGAGGGACCGCGCGACGGGCATGTGGAGCTCCACACCACGCCGGCCGCCCACACGGCGCGCAGCCTGGGCTCCATCGCCGTCACACCCATTCCGCGCCTGGACCCGCCGCGCGAGGAGCACGGCCCATACCAGGCCCCGCTGGCGCGTATTCCACGGGTGGATGAGAGCGAGTGCGTGGGCTGCAATCTGTGCTCGCTTGTCTGCCCGGTCGAGCAGTGCATCACCATGCAGGAGCGCCCCACCGGAGAGGCCGCACAGAGTTGGGAGCAGCGCGTCGCCGAGGCCGGCACGCACACTGCGACGGAGACAGGGGACTGATGGGCACACTCATTCAGAACGGGCAGGTGGTGACAGCGCGCGAGACCTTCACCGCGGATGTATTGATCGAGGGAAGCATCATCCGCGAGGTTCGCGCGGGCATCGACCCCACCGGCCACACGCTGGTGGATGCCACGGGTCTGCTGGTACTGCCGGGCGGCATTGACGTGCACACGCACATGGACATGCCCTTCGGCGGCACCGTCTCTGCCGATGACTTTGAGACCGGCACGCGCGCTGCTGCCATCGGCGGCACCACCACCATCGTGGACTTCGCCATCCAGGCCAAAGGCACACGCATGCGCGACGCGCTGGACACCTGGTGGCGCAAGGCAGAGGGCAAGGCCTGCATTGACTACGGCCTGCACATGATCGTTACCGACCTGGGGAGCGATGCCGGCAAGCAGGGCCTGGAGGACATGGACGACATGGTGCAGGAGGGAGTCGCCAGCTTCAAGCTCTTTATGGCGTACCCCAATGTGCTGATGGTCGACGACGGTACCATCCTGAAGGCGCTGCAACGCACGGCGAGGAACGGCGCGCTCATCTGCATGCATGCGGAGAATGGCTCGGCCATCGACGTGATTGTGCAGCAGACTCTGGCCGCCGGCAAGACCGCGCCGATCTACCACGCGCTCTCCCGACCCACCCTGGCCGAGGCAGAAGCCGTGCATCGCGCCATCGCACTGGCAGAGATCGCCGGCGTGCCGGTCTACATCGTGCATCTGTCCAGCGAGCACGCGTTGAATCAGGTACGAGAGGCGCGCGACCGCGGCCTGCCTGCCTTTGCCGAGACCTGCCCGCAGTACCTGCTGCTCTCCATCGAAGACAACCAGACCGGAACCAGCTTCGAAGATGCCAAGTACGTCTTTACCCCGCCGCTGCGCGAAAAGCGCAACCAGCCCAGGCTGTGGGACGGGCTGCGCACGGACAATCTGCAGGTGGTCTCCACCGATCACTGTCCGTTCTGCTTTGCGGATCAGAAGACGCTGGGCAAAGACGACTTCACCAAGATACCCAACGGCGGCCCCGGCGTTGAGAACCGCATGCAGTTGATCTACCACCACGGCGTCAACTGCAACCAGATCACGCTGAACCGCTTTGTCGAGATCACGGCGGAGTCGCCCGCACGCATCTTCGGCCTCTATCCGCGCAAAGGCGTGCTGGCAGCAGGCAGCGACGCCGACGTCGTTCTTTGGGACCCGCACGCGCTGCACACCATCTCCGCCGCCACCCATCACATGCGCGTGGACTACTCAATGTTTGAGGGGTTCCAGGTACAGGGCAATGCGCGGCAGGTCTACTCGCGCGGCGAGCTGATCGTGGATCGTGGACTCTATCTGGGCCGCATTGGCCGCGGCCAGTACCTGCGCCGGGAGGCACGCGGAGGGGCATGGCAATGAGCGCACCGCACCTGCCGCAGACCACCGCCAGCCTGTACAACGAAGACCTTGCTCCCACCACGCCCGCGCATCGCACCTGGGGCACCTACAACTACATAGCGCTGTGGTTCTCCATGTCGATGGAGGTGACCACCTACATGCTCGCCTCGTCGCTCATCGCTGGTGGCATGAACTGGCTGCAGGCCGTGGCGACCATTCTGCTGGGCAACCTCATCGTGCTGGTCCCCATGCTGCTGAACGCGCACGCCGGCGCCAAGTACGGCATTCCCTTCCCGGTGTTTGTTCGCGCCAGCTTCGGCGTTCGCGGGGCCAACATCCCTGCCACGCTGCGCGCCATCGTGGCGTGCGGGTGGTTCGGCATCCAGACCTGGATCGGCGGTCAGTCGATCGCCGCGATGGTGAACGTGCTGTGGCCCGCAACGCTGCACATGCCGCTGGTGCTGTGGATCTGCTTTGTGAGCTTCTGGTTGCTCAACATGGCGGTCGTTTGGCGCGGGGTGGAGTCCATTCGCTTTCTGCAGAGCTTCTCGGCGCCGTTCCTGCTCACCATGTCGCTGGTGCTGCTGGGCTGGATGTTGCACAAGGCCGGCGGCTTCGGCCCCATGCTGGCGGCACCCAGCCGCTTCCACAGCACGGGCGCCTTCCTGCACTTCTTCTTCCCCATGCTCACCGCGATGGTGGGCTACTGGGCGACTCTCTCGCTCAACATTCCAGACTTCACACGCTACGCGCGCAACCAGGAGTCGCAGATCCTGGGCCAGGCATTCGGCCTGCCCGTAGCCATGACCCTGTACTCCTTCCTCGGTATTGCCTGCACATCCGCCTCGACGGTCCTCTTCGGCGAGCCCATCTGGAGTCCTATTACGCTGCTGGGCAGGTTTCATCAACCTGCTGTAGCTTTTCTTGCGCTCATCTCCATCCTCGTCGCAACGCTCAACGTCAACATCGGCGCCAACGTGGTCTCGCCATCCAACGACTTCTCCAACCTGGCACCCCGCCTCATCAGCTTCCGCACCGGCGGCCTCATCACCGGCGTACTTGGCCTGGCCATGATGCCCTGGAAGCTGATGGCCACCTATGGCAACTACATCTTTGGCTGGCTGGTTGGCTACTCCGGTCTGCTGGGTCCGGTCGCCGGCATCATGGTCGTCGACTACTTCTTCCTGCGCCGCACCCGGCTCGACGTCTCGTCGCTTTATCACCGCGGCGGACCGTACGAGTACACCGGCGGCGTCAATCCGCGTGCCCTGGCAGCACTGGCCTGCGGCGTGACCGTTGCGCTGATCGGGCTGGTGGTGCCCTCGCTCCACTGGCTGTACGACTACGCCTGGTTTGTCGGCTTCGGCACCTCTGGCCTGGTCTATCGCGTGCTGATGGCCAAGGCGTCCGCGACCACCCCCATCCCCGCAGCAGGCAGCATCGAAGGAGAAGAGGCATGAGCACCCCCGTCAACCTATCTGCCGCAGCGGCCGTGCCCTCGTACCTCGACGGGGCCTGGTGCACTCCCTCCGGAGCGAGCCACCCGGTTGTCAATCCTGCCGACGGCACGACCCTGGCCGCAGTAACGCACGCCACCGCAGCGGACGTGGACCGCGCCGCACGCGCTGCCCACAACGCCTTTCTCGACTGGCGCGAGGTGCCGGTGGTGGAGCGCGTCCAACCGCTCTACCGCTACAAGGCGCTGCTGGAAAAGCACCTGCGCGAGGTTGCCGAGATCCTGACCCGCGAGAACGGCAAGGTGTATGAGGACGCCGCGACCGAGGTGAAGCGCGGCGTGCAGATGGTGGAGGTGGCATGCGGCATGCCCAGCCTGATGATGGGCGACTCGCTGAGCGAGGTGGCGCGCGGCATCGACTGCGAGACACTGCGTCAGCCGATCGGCGTCTGCGCCGGCATCACGCCCTTCAACTTCCCTGCCATGGTGCCCATGTGGATGTTTCCCTTCGCCATCGCGGCCGGCAATACCTTCCTGCTCAAGCCCTCAGAGCGCGTACCCATGACGCCGACTCGCTGTATCGAGTTGCTCTACGACGCCGGGCTGCCCGAGAACGTGCTGCAGCTGGTACACGGCGGGCGCGAGGTGGTGGAGGCGCTGATCGCCCATCCGCTGATCAAGGCCATCTCCTTCGTCGGCTCCTCGCCCATTGCCAGGCTGGTGTACACGCAGGCGGCCGCTGCGGGCAAGCGCGTGCAGGCGCTGGGCGGTGCGAAGAACCACCTGGTTGTCATGCCCGACGCAGATCTTCCCAAGACTGTTGACGCCATCCTCAGCTCTGCCTTTGGCGCCGCGGGCCAGCGCTGCCTGGCCGGTAGCGTGCTGGTGCCTGTAGGCGAGGTTGCAGAGCCGCTGCTTGCCCTGCTGGTGGAGCGCGCCGCAGCGCTGCAGATGGGCAATGGCCTCACCAGCGGAGTGACGCTCGGGCCGGTCGTCAGCCACGACCAACAGCAACGGGTGCTCCGCTACATCGACTCGGGCATCCAAGCCGGCGCGAGCCTTCTGCTGGACGGTCGCCCGGAGCATGCGACACAGGCACTGCCGCCGAGCGGCGCATTCGTCGGCCCTACTATCTTTGACCATGTCGCGCCCGATGCTGCCATCGCGCGGGAAGAGATCTTCGGGCCGGTGCTCTCCGTGCTGCGCGCCACGGACCTGGACCACGCGATTCGCATCGTCAATGCGTCTGAGTTCGGCAACACCACCACCATCTACACGCAAAGCGGCAAGGCGGCGCGCGAGTACCAGCAGCGCGTCGAGGTCGGCATGGTGGGCGTGAACATGGCCGTCGCAGCGCCGATGGCCTTCTTCCCCTTCGCCGGATGGAAGCGCTCCTTCTTCGGCGATCTGCACGCACACGGCAAGGACGCTGTGTACTTCTACACCGAGCAGAAAGTGCTGATGACACGCTGGTTCTAACGATGAATCGACGCCGCTTTACCACCACGCTTGCAGCCCTCGGTCTCGCCGATCCGGGTAGACTCTTTGCCACAGCGCGTCCGCATACGCCGGAGATGCTGCAGCTCTCGCGCAATGGTTGGGTGCCCAATCACCCGCAGCTGCCGGTTCTGCTGTACCGGCGCATTCTTGCCACGGGCAGCGAGGAAGCCGCTACGGCGCTGGAACAGCTCTTTCAACAGAACGGCTGGCCGCCACAGTGGCGTAATGGTGTCTATAGCTTCCATCACTACCACTCCACCGCGCATGAGGTGCTCGGCTTTGCGCAGGGCAGCGCACAGATCATGCTTGGAGGCGAGGGTGGCCACCTCGTTACGGTGGAGGCAGGCGATGTTGCCGTGCTGCCTTGTGGCACGGGCCACTGCCGCATCCACGCCTCGGCAGACTTTCTCGTCGTTGGCGCTTACCCGCCGCAACAGACGTGGGATATCTGCCGCACGGCACCCGATCCAGCCATGACCGAGCGCATGACACACCTGCCATTCCCTGCCTGCGATCCCGTGGACGGTCCCACTGGCAGCCTGCCTGCTCTGTGGCGGACTCAGTAGCCTCGCCACGGCACACACCGTGCCGCTCTACTGCGGCTGTGCGCGCTGCAGCAGCTCCTGCAACCCGGCCTCATCCAGCACGGGCACGCCGAGCGCCTGCGCCTTCTCCAGCTTGGAGCCTGCTTCCTCACCAGCCACCACGTAGCTGGTCTTCTTGCTGACACTGCCGGAGACCTTGCCGCCAGCAGCCTCAATCATCGCCTTCGCATCCTCACGGGTCAGGGTGGGCAGCGTGCCGGTCAGCACCAGCGTCAGCCCGGCCAGCGCCGTGCCTCGCACCTTCTTCTCGGCGGTAAAGTTCAGTCCGGCCTCACGCAGGGCCTCCACCAACTGCTGATTCTTCGCCTCGGCAAAGAACTCGACAATTGCTCCAGCGACGCGCGGCCCCACCTCCTGGACGGCCTCCAGTTCCTCAGTGCTCGCCCGGATGATGGCATCCAGCGAGCCAAAGTGCTCTGCCAGCAGCTGTGCCGTGCGCTCGCCTACAAAGCGAATTCCCATCCCATACAACACGCGGGCCAGTGGCGCCTGTTTGGATCGCTCGATCTCGTCCAGCAGGGCCTGCGCAGACTTTTCGCCCACGCGCTCCAGAGCCAGCAGTTCGGCCTTTCTGATCTTAAGTTGATACAAATCCGGAATCGTCTTCACCAGTCCGGCCGCCAGCAGTTGCCCCACCATCACATCGCCCAGGCCTTCGACATTCATCACGCCGCGCGAGGCAAAATGCAGCAACTCTTCGCGAATGCGCGCCGGGCAGCTGGCGTTGACGCACCGCCAATCCACCTCGCCCTCCACCTTCACCAGGTGCCCGCCACACTCCGCACACACCTTGGGAAACACAACCTCCGTGGCTCCACGCGGATGCGTCGCATCCTGCACCACGCCCACGATCTTGGGAATCACGTCGCCGCCGCGCTCCACCTGCACAAAGTCGCCGATCTTCACGCCAAGCCGGGCAATCTCGTCGGCGTTGTGCAGTGTGGCTCGCGTCACCGTGGTGCCGCTGATCAGCACCGGCATCAGCTCTGCGACCGGCGTTACCTTGCCGGTGCGGCCCACCTGGAAGCTGACCCCCTGCAACTGCGTTACGCCGGCGCGCGCCGCAAACTTGTAGGCGATGGCCCAGCGTGGCGCCTTGCCGGTAAAGCCAAGCCTGCGCTGCTGCGCCGTGTCGTCAACCTTGATGACGACGCCGTCGATCTCGTAGCCGAGCGTCTCGCGCAGTGCCTCAGCCTCGTCCAAAAAACGCAGCACCTCGTCGAGGCTCGCCACGGTGCGCGTGTGCGTGTTCACGCGGAAGCCAGCCTCGCGCAGCGACTCCAGCGCCTGCGTCTGCAACGGCTGCAGCATCTCGCCCTCGCGCAGCAGAAAGTAGGCGTAGAACTCCAGCCGACGCTGTGCCACCACGTTGGGTTCCAGGGTGCGCAGCGTGCCTGCGGCGGCGTTGCGCGGATTCGCGGCTGCGGCCAACCCCTGCGCCTCGCGCTCCTCGTTCATCTTGCGAAAGGCCGCATAGGGCAGCACCACCTCGCCGCGCACCTCAAACGCAGCCGCCGCCCCCTGCAGCAACAGGCCCGCCAGGCTTAGCTGACTGTGGCTCACGCTCAGCGGCACAGAGCGAATGGTGCGCACGTTCGTCGTCACATCCTCGCCCACGGTTCCGTCGCCACGGGTCAGGCCGCGCACCAGTTGCACGCCGCCCTGCGCCGTCGGCTCATAGTGAAGCGCCAGCGAGAGCCCATCCAGCTTCAGCTCGCACTCAAACCGCACGGTCTCTGTGCTCGGCAGTGCATCGCGCACGCGCTGCTCCCAGGCGCGCAGCTCGTCCGCGTTGTAGGCGTTATCCAGAGAGAGCATGGGGCGCGAGTGCGCCACCTTGCCGAAGCCATCGGCCGGCTTGCCCCCCACGCGCTGCGTCGGCGAGTCCGGCGTAATCAGCTCCGGGTGCTGGGCCTCCAGCTGCTTCAGCTCATTCATCAACGTGTCGTACTGCGCGTCGCTGATCTCCGGCTGGTCCAGCACGTAGTACAGATGTTCGTGGTGGCGCAGCTGCTGCCGCAGTACTTCGATCTGGTGCGTCACTCGTGCCCGGCTCTCCATCGCCCCTCAAGTATAAAGAGCACGCCCGGCCGCTGCAGCATCCATGCCGGCAGCTTTTGCGGCAGCCCTGCACCGGGTGCGATACCATCGACACGGATGGAACCTGTCACTCACTTTTTAACCGGAGCCGTGCTGGCCCGCAGCGGCTTCAACCGCAAGGCCGCCTACGCCACCGTTGCCATGACGCTGGCCGCCGAGATGCCGGACCTGGACAAGCTCTGGTCGTTGGGTGGGCCAATCGCAGGGTTTCAACATCATCGCGGGTTCACCCACACGCTGCTCGGCCTGCCGTTTGACGCCCTGCTGGTGCTTGGCACCCTCTGGCTGTACCACCGCTGGCGGTACAAACGTACGGCCGCCACCACGCTGGACGGCGTCTCCGTGGAGACGCATCGCCTGCGCTCCGAGCAGCGGGCGCCAGTGCGCTGGGGCCTGCTCTATGGCTTCATCCTGGTGGCGCTGCTAAGCCACCTTGTGCTGGACTGGACGAACAACTACGGCGTGCGCCCGTTCTTTCCCATCAATCCGCGCTGGTACGCAGGTTCCTTCGTCTTCATCTTTGAACCTGTGCTGCTGCTCATGCTGCTGGTTGCGCTGGTGGCACCTGCGCTGTTTGGGTTGATCAACGCCGAGGTTGGCGCGCGCCGCCCGCTCTATCGCGGACGCGGCTGGGCAGTCGCCGCGCTGCTTGGCATGGCAGCCCTGTGGGGCTTTCGCTTCTATCAGAGGCAGCAGGCGCTGGCGCTGGCCGCTACGGCAGACCTGAACGGTGCGCCTGTGCTGCGCAGCTTTGCCAGCCCCTACCCCATCAATCCCTTCCGCTGGGCAGTGGTGCTGGAGACGCCCGGCTACTACCAGCTGGCCACCGCCAACACCCTGGATGGCACCCTGAGCATCAGCCCCACCGACACCATCTACCGGCCACCCACGACGCTGGCAACCCTGGCTGCCAAGCGCAGCTGGCTGGGCGAGATCTTTCTTGACTGGTCGATGTTCCCGGTGGTGGCCCAGGACCCGCACCCGCCCAGCCCTGACGATCCCAAGGGCCTGACCCCGGTCACCTTCACCGACCTGCGCTTTATGTACGACGTGCCCTTTCTGCCCGGCCGCGACACACCGCCACTTCAGGGCATGGTGCTGATCAACGCCGACCATCGCGTAGCGCGCATGGAGTTGAATCACCACGTCCAGCACTAAGCCCGCGCCGCTTCCGGTCCTTTCGACCCTGCGAACACCTTTTCCCGCTGAATCGGTTGACCCACTGCCCGGCAAGCTTGAAAATCGTAGGGTATGCGGAGGAGATTTCCTCCAGCTGTCCCCCCAAGAGGTTCCTATGGCTGCTTACCTTGTTCTCTTTGCTGCTGTTCTCAGCCGCATTCTGCCCGTCACGCTGCACGCTAATGGCTTGAACTTCACGGCCGTGGGTGGGGGCCTGCTCTTCTTTGGTGCACGTCGCAGCCGCATCCACACGGTAGCAGCCGTGCTGGCCCTGATGGCCTCCGACTACTGGCTGACCGTTTATGGCTATCACTATGCCTTCCAGCTCTCGGCTTATCTGCCCACCTGGGCGTGGTACGCGGCGGTCTGCCTGGCCGGGCATCAGCTGCTCAATCGCAAGCCCTCTGCCGTACGCGTGGGCGTGGCCGTCCTGGCGTCCTCCACGTCCTTCTTTCTGATCAGCAATCTTGTGGTTTGGGTAGCGAGCGGCATGTACGCCCACAGCCTGGCTGGCCTGGCCACCTGCTTCACGCTGGCGATTCCCTTCTACGCCAACGATATGTTCTCGACAGCGCTCACGGCCGGCGCGCTGTTTGGCCTGCCGGCGCTGGCCACCAGCATCGCCGCCTCGCTGCGTGAAGCGCGAGCCATGCAGTCCCTCTAGCTGTAAACTCTGCGGAAGACCACGAGGCTGTGAGAATTGCTCACAGCCTCGTTGCTTGCACGGCATCGTGCTTGCCTTACGTCTCGTTCTCCGGCTCAACGCGCATGCCACGCCGATCCATAGTGCGACGCACCACCCACCACACCAGCCCAACAACCACCAGCCCCAGCCCGCCCAGCACCAGCGAGAAGTGGGCATGCAACTGGTGCGTGAACTGATGCAGGATGGCGGGCCCGTAGACTACCGTCAGGATGGCGAAGATCAGGAAGCGGATGAACTTGCCGGTAAAGATGGCGGCGGCAAACAGCAGCGGCTTCATCTCAAAGACGCCCGCCGCAAACTCGAAGACCTTGAGCGGAAACGGCGGCGGAATCATGGCAGGAATCGCAATGGCCAGGAACTCCTGCTTCTCAAACTGGTCGCGAATCTGCTCGAACCGCTCCCGATTAATACGCTTGAGCAGGAACAACTCGCCACCCGCGCGGCCGATGTAAAACGGAATCAGGCAGCCGAGCGCTGAGCCCAGCGCCGCCACCAGGCAGTACAGCACCAGCCTGGACGGATACGTTGTGACATAGCCGATCACCACCAGATCCATGGTCGGTGGAATCGGGAAGAGGCCCGCATCCACAAACGAGAGGCCGCCCAGCCCCCAGAAGCCAAGTGGTTTCAGTACGGCCATGGTCCAGGCACTGGCCTTATGCATCCAAACAATCGGGTGTAGTTTCACGTCTCCTCGAATCGTTCCTAGTGTCTCGCGTGGGCCGATGCCTCTCAGGTGCCAGGCACCGCAGAGACGCCAGAGGAAGGGCTATGCCTCGTCTGGCCTGAAAGCAGGTCCAGGGCATGCGGCAGCACCGGCAGAATAGCCGCCAGCGAGCTGCGTGCTCCTGCCGGGCTCCCCGGCAGGTTGACGATGAGCGTGCGCCCCAGCACGCCGCACACGCCGCGGCTCAACACCGCCATAGGCGTCTCGCGCAGCCCTTCGGCCCGCATCCGTTCCGCCAGTCCGTCCACGCGCCGGTCGCAGACGTCCAGAGTCGCCTCCGGCGTCACATCGCGCGCTGCCAGGCCCGTACCTCCGGTGGTCACAATCAGTTCAGCCTGCGTTGCAAATCTCCGCAGCGCAGCAGAGATTTGCTCCCGCTCGTCCGGTACGGTGAGGGCGACAATCTGCTGCAGCCCAGCCGCCTGTAACATCGCGACCACCTGCGGGCCGGAGACATCCTGCTGCGTCCCGGCGCTGCAGCCGTCGCTCACCGTCAGCACGACAGCCCTCCAGGCATCGCTGAACTGTTCTCTCACCCCTTCAGTGTACGAGGTATCGCAATCCCGGTGCGAGCAGCAAGGCAGCCAAGTGGTTCGGAGACACATCCTAAAAAAAGATGAGAAGATGGAGGGAGGCCACCACGTGTGCGGCAAATCCGCTGGACGTACGTGACTTATGGCCACACCACACGTCTACCTCACTTAGCCCATGCCCTCGCTTGAAACCCCACCGAACGACGCACAGCCTACTGCAGGCATGAAGGTGCGAAGCCGCCGTTACGGTGAGCTGGATGAGCACGAGCTGCTTCACCTGCTCGACAGCATTGACGATGAGGTATCCCGCGCACGGTTTCGCGAATCCATCTACATCTCAGTCATCATTTGCATGGCCATCGCATGGTTCGTGCTCTACGGACCGCAGGTCATCTTCCACCAGCCACGTCTCATCAACCCTGCAGACGTGCTGCGGCAGCGCGAGCTGACCTACCTGGATATGCCCAAGGACTCCGCCAAGGACCTGCGGCACAAACCGACCAACGTACTGAGCGATAAGGATCGGACCCAGCAGACCGCGCACCCCACGCTGGACCAGAAGACGCTGGCCGAGCTGCAGGCTATGCGCCGCGCCGGAGCGCCCGGGGCCGAATCCAAGGCACCCGCACCCACTCCGGCACCCCAGCCGCAGCAGGCTCTGCCCTCGGCTCCGCAGCCACAGCAGCAGCAGACAGCCCAGCAACCCCAGCAGCAGACGCCCGCTCCGCTGCCCCAGGTTCAACAGCAGCAGCCCAGCCAGCAGGCCATGGTCGAGGCACCCCACGCTGCCCCCACCCGACCGAACTTCGGCTCGCGAGCGCTCTCGCCCGGCGACGCCATCCGCCAGGCTGCCCAGGCTGCCGCCAGCAACCGCGGCCAGGGCGGCGACTACGGAGCCAGCATCCCGGTGGCCCACCAGGGCCTGAACACCGGCGTCGACATCCTTTCAGACACGCAGGGCGTGAACTTTGACCCCTACCTGCGCAAGATCCTCCGCGAGATCTACAACACCTGGCTGCCGCTGATTCCCGAAGAGGCGCGGCCACCGCTGAACAAGCAAGGCATCACGCAGATTCGCTTCGTCATCCTGCCAGATGGACACATCGGCGGCATGTGGCTCGACGGCTCCACCCACGATGACGCACTGAATCGCGCGGCTTGGGGCTCCATCACTGGCGTTGGCCAGTTCCCGCCCCTGCCCAGCGAGTTCCATGGCCCCAACCTCGAGCTGCGCATCCACTACCTGGTCAATCGCACCTCAGAGTAAGCCCCATGCCGCACACGCACCGCAACGCAGAACCGAACGCCGCGCGGCGCCTGGAGCGCCAGCGTCAGCTGCGTGTGTTGTTTGGGCTGGCGGTTGCCGTCATCGCGCTGGCCATAGCGCGCGCATGGCCGGTCTTCCACACTGGCTGGTGGCGGTTATGGTAGCCGCCGCCCTGTCTCCGCTGGTGGTGCTAGCCGGGCCTACCGCCAGCGGCAAAAGCTCTCTCGCGATCCAGCTGGCGTTGGCCTGCAACGGTGAAGTGGTCAGCTGCGACTCCGTCTCCGTCTATCGCGGCATGGAGATCGGCGCGGCCAAGCCCACCCCTGCCGAGCGCGCGCTGGTGCCGCACCATCTGCTGGATGTGGCTGACCCTGACCAACCCTGCACGGCGGGCGAGTACAGTCGACTGGCCCGCGAAGCCCTGGCCAGCATCCGCGCACGCGGCCGGCTCCCCATTGTGGCTGGCGGCACCGGGCTGTACCTGCGCGCGCTCCTGGAAGGACTCTTCCCTGCGCCGCCCGTGGACCCTGCGCTGCGCGAGCGCTTGCGCCGCATTGCCGCCGAGCAAGGGGCGAGCTGGTTGCACCGCATCCTGCAACGCCTGGATCCAGCCGCCGCTGACGCCATCCATGCCAACGATGTGCCCAAGGCAGTCCGCGCCATCGAGGTGTCTCTGGCTGCGCGCCAGCCGCTCACCCGTCAGTGGCAACAGGGCCGCGATGCGCTGGTGGGCTATCGCACGCTGCATCTCGGGCTCAACCCGCCGCGCGCTCTGCTCTACCAGCGCATCAACCAACGTGCTGCAGCGATGTTTGACCAGGGCCTGCTGGAGGAGACCGCCGGCCTGATCGACCGTTACGGTGCGGAGTGCCGTGCGCTCACCTCGCTCAGCTACGCACAGGCCGCCGCCGTGCTGCGCGGCGAGCTGACCCGCGAGCAGGCAATCGCCCACGCCCAGCAGGGGCACCGTAACTATGCCAAGCGCCAGCTCACCTGGTTTCGTCGCGAGCCCGCGATGCACTGGCTGGAGGGCTTTGGCACGGACCCGCACGTGCTGCAGGCGGCTCTCGGCCTGGTGGCCGGGCACCTGCAACAGCCCTAGCGGCACGACCGGCGCTGGATGAACCAGACGCGACGGAGCCAGACGCTACGGTGCGGCGTCCGGAGCGATCTCCTGTCGGCTCACATCGCGTACCTGCGGTGCCATGCGCGCCGCCAGGCTGGCCTTGTGGAGCCGCTGAAACTCCTGCATGGCCGCCTGCTGACCCGCCGTATCCCCCAGAGAACGCTCCACCTGCGCCAGCCGGTACCACGAGGCCTCGTCGCTGGGGTCGCCTGCTACCGCGCGCTTCAGATACGGCAGCGCCGCAGCAGGCTGCCCCAGCGCGGCCAGCACAGTGCCCAGCCCGAGGTTTGCCTCGGGAAACTCCGGTGAGATCTGCACGGCACGGGCAAAGTACTCCTGTGCCTGCTCCAGTTCGCCGGCGGTGCGGTGCAGCTCGCCAATCTCGTAGGCTGCGTTGGCGTGATTCGGCTCCAGCTTCAGCTCGGCCTGGTACTCCTGCATGGCTGCGGCAAGGTCGTCGGCACCGTGGCTCTGCCGCGCCTTCTCCTGGTAGCAACGGCCTATGCGGTAGTGCATGCCGTGGTGTCCGGGGTCACGATCCAGAATCTGCTTGTAGGCCGCAATCGCCTGGTCCAGCGAGCCTTGACTCTCGTAGGCCTCTGCCTCAGCCTGCAGTCGCCACACGGAGTCTGGCGCCACCTGGGCGAGCCGCTGCACGGTTACGAACGCGTAGTTTCCGAAGATGCGCTCGTTGTGGTAGAGCACCTCAGGGTCTTTCGGATAGAGCCTGTCCAGCTCCAGGGCCACACGCACGGCGTCGCTGTCACGGTCCAGCGCGGAGTAGACGCGCTCCAGCTCCAGCCCGCTCATGCGCTTCACCTGTGGGTCAGCGCTGGTCTTGAAGGTAACCTCGAGCCGTGGCAGTGCCTCCTGGAAGTGCCCCAACTCAGCCTGGCACATTGCGATCAGTCCATCGAGCTTCGGCAGCGTAGGCTTCAGCTTTCTGGCTGCGGTCAGCTCCTCCAGCGCCCCGGCGTAGTCACCCTGCTGGTACCGTAGCGCGCCCAGCGTTGCATGCAGCTCCGCAAGTTTGGGGTTGGCATGGCTCAACTGCGTGAACAGTTGCAGCGCGCGCCCCATATCGCCTGCGGCCAGCGCCTGCTGTGCCTCGGCGTACTGACGTTGCAGGCCCTCCTCCTGCTGGGCGGGCAAATGCCCGGCCAGCAGAAGAAGAGCCACCACAAACATGCTGTGCTGCCACCGCATCATTCGCCAGCCTTACCCTCCGACACACGCTCCTCCCGAACCAGTTGCACCGGGCCGATCAGACCTGCGGGCACCAGCCTGGAGTTCGCCTTGTAAGGATCGCGCACGGTGAAAGTGTACTGCTTCGCGTTGGGCTGTGCGTCACCAATCAACCGGTTGACCCACAGATCCACCACGCGCACCTCCAGCGTGTTGTCGCCAACGTGCAGGGCACCGGTCGCCTCGATGCGGTACGGGGCCTTCCAGGCGATACCCAGCGGCTTACCATTTACCGTCACCTCGGCCAGGTTGGCAACGTCACCCAGGTCGATCCAGAGCTTGCTGCCCGCCTTGATCGCTGAGGCCGGGACGTTGATGTGCTTGGTGTAGGTGGCATGGCCGGAGAAGTACTTGATGCCCGGGTCGCTGTTCTCGCTGAACGAGGCCAGCCTGTCCAAGGTCGCCGTCGCCGGAGCGCCGCGGCCAGCCTCAAACTTCACCTCCCAGGCACCATCGACATCTGCCACCTTGGTCTGCTGCATCGCGGGCAGAGTGCGCGAAGTGCTCTTCGCCGGCGCACGGAACACCACAAAGACGGTGCCCCAGGCGTCCAGCTGAAGCGGAACCGTGGTGCGGCCATCGGCCATGCGGTACGAAGCCGGCTCGATCTTGCCCGTATCCGCATGCCATAGCTCCGCCGCCTTCCCCGTAACCCGGAAGCTCGCGTCGATTGACTCCGGCTTGTCGCTGCGATTGTCGATGTAGTACAGGTCTGCCGTCGGCGTGTGGCGATGCACGAAGAGCACTTCACTCTCTGGCCGCGGCTTGGCGAAGCTGAAGTCTGGCTGCACCTCAGCCTTGGCCAGTGCCTCGGCCACCGTGCCCTGCTGCAGCACGCGCCCCTTACCTACGCTACGGTCCTGCCCATCGGAGCCCCAGACCGCGTCCGCAATCTTTGCAAACTCGGCCTGATCGTCCGCCAGACTCGGCGTATCTGCCGGGCGCTTGCCAATCACCGTTGCACCCGCCTCCACCAGCTGCTGCACGCGACGCAGCACCGGCAACGACATGTGCGTGCTGTAGGGGTCCAGCACCAGCACGCGATAGCGCATGCCGCTCTCCGTCACCAGAGCACCCTCCTTGACGGAGAGTTTGTGCGCCAGCGCGTCAAAATTGACGAAGTCATAGTTGTAGCCCGTCGGCACCTCCGGCAGGCTGCGGGCAAAGATCGCTGTCACGTTGCTGTCTTCGCCGTAGAAGTACGCAATGTCTGCGACGAACCGGCCCTGCTGCAGCAAGTAGGAGTTACGGGCCAGGTAGCTGATCCAGGGCTTGGCCTGCTCAGCCCACGTCTCATTGCGGTTAAACCACTGGCCAAACGGCCCCAGCGCCAGGCCCGGCGCCTTGCCCATCAGCGGCTGATGCACCGACGTATGAATGACGAAGCGATTGAGACCAACCGCCAGCTCTTTATCCGCCGTCGGCTTCAAGGTGTTCGGGCACCATCCCCACGGATTGCTGGAGGCCGTCATCGACTCCGCTGCCACCAGATTCTGCCCCCAGATGTGCGCCACAGAGGCTGACTCGCGGATATCCGCGTCGTAGCCGAACTGCTCGCGGTTCACACCCGGGCGCTGAGTCCACATGGCGGCCATGGGCACATCGTCGTACCGCTTCATCTCCATGCCATCGCCGATGGTGGCACGCCCCTCTTCATGCGACTCGCCATACTGGCCCATACCGCGCGCATGCAGCTCCGCATTCAGCACGCCGTAGTGATTCTCGGCCAGCAGCTCTGCAATCGTTCGGCGGTAGTCCCACAGAAACTGATCGCTCTGCGCTGCGCTGCCCACCACATGGCCGGCCAGCACCGGCATCCAGGGCAGCGGGTCATAGCCACGCCGCTTCTTGAACTCCGGAATCATGGAGTCGGTCCAGTTCTGCGTACCCGCCTCCCAGCTGTCGTTGATGACGTACCGCAGTCCGCGCTTGCCCATCATGCCGCCAGTCGCGTCCTTGTACTTGTCGAGGTACTGCGTGAAGTAGTCCTTCACATCCGCTGCGTCGAGCTTGTCCACCTCAGGCCCAGTGGCCTCCGGCGTCGCAGGATGATTGGTGATGCCCGTCAGCGAGTAGCCCATGCGAAGCACCGTCCAGCGCCCCGGCGGAGGAGTCCAGTCGAGCGTGCCATCGGCCTGCATCTTGCCGGTCAGGTCCACGACGTCCGTGGTCGGAATGGCCGCGTCAGACGCAACCGGTGGCGTGGCGAAGCCGTAGTTGTCTGGCAGTGCGGCAAAGGCTGCCTTCTCCTCAAAGCGATTGACGCGCGGCGTGACGTACACGGCGAACTCCGCGATGTGGCGCATCGCGGGCCCCTTAGGCGCAGGCATGCCGCCAAAGTCGGTCAGATCGATATCGCCCTGACTCATGGACATGCGCGCAAGCTCATGAAAGACAACCCGGAGATAGCGCGCCGTTACCGGGGCAAAGCTCATGGTGTGCTGCACGGAGCCGGCTGTTGGGAAGCGCACAACATCCGTGAAGTTCACACCGTCGTCGCTCTTCTGCAACATCGGCCCCTGGTTGGTCTCTCCAATAAACATGGCCAGCGGATTGGCAGGCCCACCCAGCGCCAGCACGGCAGATTGAATCGTCTGCGGCTTGCCAAAGTCATATTGCACCCAGCTGTTCTCTCCCGGCTCCGCAGCCAGAAAGTCGAGCGAGTGATTCAGATCGTTATCCCAAAGCACGGAGGGATCGGCAACCGGTCCGGCGTTGGTTGTCACCGTCGGGTGCAAGTCCGCGACCGGCACGTCTGCAGCGGGCTCACGGTAAGCCACCACCACCGTGTCCTTGCCGAAGTTTGACACCTTCGGCACACCGTTACTTCCGCCCATTGCGCCCATCAGGTCCTGCTGGGCCAGGTTTCCAAAGGGTCCGGTCTCCTGCGGCGGCGCGTTCAGCACACCATGGAACGGCTTGCCACCCTCCAGTTGCGTGACTCCCCAAACCACCTTCTTCATGGCGTGGGAGGGTGGCACCCAAGGGCCACCGCTCTCGCTCCAGCCGGGCGAGCCTGCGATCGCCATCTCCAGCCCCAGCGAGTCCGCCTTCTTCGTGGCAAATAGAAACGCTTCCTTCCACTCCGGCGTCATGTACACCAGACGCTTCTCCACCACCTGCGGCGTACCCAGCGCTGCGTCAAAGTTTTGGAAGCCCCCGATGCCTACGCGATGCATCCAGTCGAGGTCGGCGTTGATGCCTTCCTTGGTGATGTTGCCGTTCATCCAATGCCACCACACCCGCGGACGCGCGGTCTCTGGCGGCGTCTGGAAGCCGCTTTCCAGTCCCGTGGCGGCCTGCTGTGCCGGCATCCCCTGGCTGCATAGCATCGCTGCCAGCGCCGCATATCGACCCGCTTTCAGAACCTTCTCTCGTTGCCTCATCGTCACTCCCTGTGTCTGCTCTCGCGTACCTGCGAATCCAATCGATCAAGAAAAGAAGCCCATCGTGTCTCCACAATGGGCTTCTCCGGTTAGTGTGGCAAAGCTAGAACGAAAGCTTGCCGCTAAGTTGAATGATGCGACCGGGCGAGGAGTTCGTGATCAGACCGAAGTACTTATCACTCAAACCATTGTCGATCGCCGAGCCACCACCAGATCCGCCCGTGGCCAATCCGCCGGTCGCGACGACGTACTGATGATGGTTGAACGTGTTGAAGGTGTCAAAGCGGAATCCGAACTTCACACCCTCGGTAATGGTTACGCTCTTCTGCACGCCCATGTCGAAGTTGTTGATGCCCGGCTGACGCAGATAATTACGAGCCGTATTTCCGAAGACACCTGCCTTAGGCTGCGTGAAGCAGGTATTGGTCAAACGCTGGAATTTGCCGGTCACACCGCTGGTCGGGTTGCAACCAGAGACAGCGTTGGCGCGCTGGAAGAACGTACCCAGCAAGCCATTCACGTCTGTGGCCGAGATGCTGTACGGGAAGCCGGTCTGGAAGGTCGTAATTCCAGTCAGCTGCCAGCCGCCTACCACCACGTCTGCTGCGCGTCCAACGTTGCCAAGCAGCTTCTTACCGCGGCCGATCGGCAGGTCATACACGTAGCTGGTGACAAAGCGGTGATCCACGTCAAAGTCTGACGGGCCGTAGTCGAGCTGCGGATGATGGTTATCCATAAAGCCCTGGAAGCCCGAGCCCGTTGCACCGACACCGGCAGCGGCGGACTTGTTGTCCTTGCTGCTGGCATAGGTGTACACAGCCGTGACGGCCAGGTCGCCGGTACGGTGCTCAAACTTCACGTTCAGGCCGCGATAGTTCGAGTAGCCATGCCAGTCGCTGTTGATGTAGATGCCAGGGAAGTTCGGATACGGTAGGCGCGTGCTGGGAGCGCAGAAGTTTGCGGTCCACAACGTTGGATTGGATTGCTGCGAATTGTTCTGGCAGTAGTTGAGGTTTGCTGCAGGAATTGCGTTCGGCTGAGCGATGTCGCGACGATCCAGCAGGTGAACGCCCTTGGTGCCGATGAAGTTGACCTCCAGGGTCGTGTTCTTTGCGAGCTCACGCTCGACAGAGAGCGAAAGCTGCTGCACGTAGGGATTCAGAGGATTATCCGACTCGATCACGGCAACGAAGGTGAGCGAGGAGACAGGGAATGGTCCCAGAGCACCAAAGCTCGGGAACAGGTTATTGGTCAGCTTGGGCGCAGACGCATTGCTGGCCGGGGACAGGCTGTTGCGAATGGCGTACGGATAGATGTCGCCCGAGTCGTCGATCTCACGGCCCTCTGAGGAGTCCCAGAAGATGCCGTAACCACCACGAACCACGGTCTTGTCATCCGGCAGGCGATAGGCGAAGCCGGCACGCGGAGCAAACGGAGTCTTTGCGCCGGGATGGGGAACGTTCGATCCGCAGTACCGCAGGATCTTGGTTACGCCATCGTAGCCAACACCATTGGCAACGCCATTGGAGGTGAGCGTTTGATCCGCATAGCACAGGCCACCCTGCGGGTTCTGATTATCCAGCCAGAAGAAGTGGTTCTGGGCCTCATACGCGGCAGCACGGTAGTCCCAGCGCAGACCAGCGTTGAGGGTCAACCGCTTGGTCAGCTTCACGTCGTCCTGGAAGAACGGCGCAAAGTAGCTGAAGATATGGGTCTGCGGATTGCCAGCCTGGGTGGTGGGGCTCAGCGGACCCGGGACATAGCCAGCTGCTCCGCTGTAGTAGCCCAGCAGCATGTCTGCAATCGGGTTACCCGTGCCGCACAGACCGGTCGGAGTCGTGCAGCCCGTTCCGTTGTTGTTCACCGTTGAAGAGTTGAAGGTATAGTCGCCCAGGAAGTCGTCATCCAGGTTGCGGATGAGGCGCCAGCGGCGATAGTCAAAGCCAGCCGTCAGGGTCTGGCGGCCAAGCACCTTCGTGTAGGTATCGGCATACTCCCACGCCGGCTGCTCCGAACCCGTGTAGGCGTTGATCGGACCACCGGTGGTGGCGTACTGGTTCATGGCAATGCTGGGATACGAAGCCTGCAGCGCCGCAAAGTTAGTGAAGACACCGCTCAACCCCAGCGAGCTGATGAAGGATGAGGGCGGCGTGGTGGCACCCTGCGGAGCCTGCGCGTCCAGATAGCCAAACCGGAAGTTGTTGGTGCTGGAGCCACCAATGTTGATGGTGTGGGAGATCTCCCAGTTCTTCTGCGTCTCATACTGCGTCAGCAGGCCGTAGCTGAGCGACGCCGTATTCAATGAGCTGTTCTGGAAGGTGGAGTAGGTATAGCGGCCAAAGATGTTGCCCAGCTTGCCCAGTGTCTGATCCAGACGATAGGTCTGCTGGTTGGTGGTCAGCGGCAAACCAATGGCCTTGATGAAGTTCACCGTGCCCTGCGGGACGTTGACGGCACCGGTATTCGCCGCAGGCCAGTAACCGGCAGCGAGTGCCGCGTTCGCAAGCCTGGAGGTGACGCGGCTGGAGGGAATCTGGTTGCCCGGGAATGCTTGTCCGGTGTTCGGGTCTACAGGCAAGCAGTTCTTGTTTTGGGATAGATTGATCTGACAGGGTGACCCAGGCACATTGCTGTACGCGGGCAGTGGCTCTGCCGAGAAGTCTCCCGACAGCACGTTCGCGTTCGGAACTGCGACCCTCTCATTAATGCCATTGATGATGCGCCAGCCCTCATAGTTCGCCATCCAGAAGGTCTTGTTCCGGCCATCGTAGACGTGAGGAATGAACGCGGGGCCATCCAGTACAAAGCCGAACTGATTCTGGCGCAACTTTGGCAGCGTCGTTACGAGGCCAGCGTCGTAGTCAGGAGCAGTGGCGAAGGGCTTGGCGTCAAAGATGTTGTTGCGGTTGAACTCAAAGATAGCACCATGCAGTCTGTTCGTACCGCTTCTGCTGATGATGTTGATCTGGTTGGCGCTGAAGCCGAACTCAGCCGAGTAGGTGCCGCTCTGCACCTTGAACTCCTGAATCGCATCCTGCGACAGGATGACCGCAGGCGTGACCAATGCAGTATCGGTATTGATCAGACCGTCGAGCGTGTAGTTGTTGGACTCCGGACGCGCACCGTTGATGCTGATGGCGTTGCCGACTCCCTGGCGCATCACACCCTGCTCGCCACCAACCGTAACCGCACCAGCGCCCAGCGTGAGCAACTGCATGAAGTTGCGTCCATTCAACGGAAGCGCCTCCACCTGCTTCTGGCTCACCAGCTGCCCGATTGCAGAGGTGTCCGTGTCCAACGCAAGACCTTGTGTGGAGACTGAGACCGTGTCTGTAACCGCGCCAGGCTTCAACGCGATGTTCACGCGAACCTTCTGGTCCACCGTCAGCGTAAATGCATCCGTTACTGACTTTTCAAAGCCCGCCATCTGAACCGTAACGGAATAGGTGCCCGGGTTAAGTGACGGCACCGTGTAGTCACCAGCCGAACTGGTCGTCTGCGTCGTCTTGATTCCCGTCTGTGTGTTTCGAATCGTGACCGTTGCCCCTGGAATTACGGCACCCGAGCTGTCCGTGACCGTACCGAGAATGGTTCCAGTAGCACCCGCCTGCGCAAACCCATGATTGGTGATCCCAAGCGTCACCAACAAGAGCAAGACATAGCGGAGGGCTTGTTTTGTCCATTCGGATCTCATTCAACTGCCTCCTTGAACGTCGTACATCGTTCTGTTTTTTCCTGACAATCCAACCTCGCTGCGGGCAGGCAGGCTGTCCCGCGCCCCACAGGTCCACCACGCACACAAAGGGCTGCTGGAGAACGACGGACACTCTATGCAACGGCAGAGCGCGGTGTCAACATTAAAAAATAGTTTCCCTATTGACAAATCGAGACGAAAATTGGTCTGACCTAGCGCCGCCATCCTCCCGCTCCACCTGCGAAGACGCCTGCTTGGTCTTATCGATTACAGAGAGAAAGTCTTTCTCTAAGGAAATCAACCCACTGCTGCCCCACTAAGCAGGCACAGGCACTTACGCGTGGTGAAGCACACCTGCAGTCGCTACCGGCAATCGCCCCGCCGGCTGGCCACTGAAGGAATATTCACTGGTAAAGAGACCCTTGCATAGGCGAAATTGGTATGACCGCGTGTGATGAGGCAGGTAGATGAGCCAGGCACGCACGCGCCAGCCGCAACGTACGCAGCAGCGATAGCATGCGGGCTCTTCAGCAGAGCAGCGAGCGAGGTACGAGGGGGGATTCTTTAGCCGCGATAGACAACACGGCCGGCGCACAGCGTGGCATGCACGCGGCCCAGCATGGGCGCACCGTCAAACGGGGTATTTCTGCTTCGGGAGCGGGTCTCTGCGGCGGCGTAGCACCATGGCTCTGCCGGGTCAAAGACAACCACATCGGCGTGACTGCCGGGTGCCAGCGTGCCGCGGCCCTGCTGCTGGATGAGTGCAGCCGGAGCCGCTGCAAGCAACTGCAGAATCCTCCGCAGGGGCATGCCATGCTCGCGCCCCAGCACATGCAGGGCGAGCCCCAGTGCTGTCTCCAGCCCCGTAATGCCGTTCGGCGCGCGCTCAAACTCCTGCTCTTTCTCATGCGCCGCGTGCGGAGCGTGGTCCGTGGCAATGCAGTCGGCGGTGCCGTCCAGCAGGGCTGCAATCACCGCCTGCCGGTCGGCTTCGTTGCGCAGCGGCGGATTCATCTTGGCATGCGTGTTGTAGTCGCCGACGGCCTCATCGGTAAGCGTGAAGTGGTGGGGTGCCACCTCGCAGGTCACCTGCAGTCCCTCAGCCTTGGCCGCGCGAATGGCCTGCACGGCGCGCGCTGTGCTGACGTGCTGCACATGCAGGCGGGCGCGCACGCCCTCGCTGCGTTCGATCTCCCGCACCAGGCGAATGTCGCGCTCCACGATGCGCGCCTCGGCCTCGACGCTCATGCCGCGCAGCCCCAGCCGAAAGGCCACCGGACCGGCGTTCATGCTGCAGCCGCCGGTCAGTCGCGTATCTTCAGCGTGCTGCGAGACGACCAGACCTAACCGGCCCGCAGCCAGCAGTGCGGCGCGCATCACCTCGTCCTCCAGCACTGGCTTGCCGTCATCGGTGAAACCCACGGCACCGGCGTGGGCCAGCGCAGTGAAGTCGGTGAGCTTGGCACCCATGCTGCCCAGCGTTGCGGCAGGCATGGCCAGCAGGTGCACCAGCGAACCACGCGTCGCGTCCAGCATCCACTCCAGCGAGGCCACGGAATCATTGACCGGCGCGGTGTTGGGCATGGCGACGACCGTGGTGAAGCCACCCGCAGCCGCGGCTGCGGTGCCGGTAGCAATCGTCTCCTTATAGGTCTGGCCCGGCTCGCGCAGGTGTACATGCACGTCGATCAGCCCCGGCGCTACCACCTGCCCGGTGGCATCGATGGTCTCGGCTGCGGCCACATGCTGGAAGGCTCCCGGCAACTCCACGGCGGCTACACGGCCATTGCGCAGCAGCAGGTCGCGCGGGGCCTCCACCCCGGCGGCGGGGTCGACCAGCAGGCCGTTGACGATAAGAATGTCACTCATACGGTTACACTTTCAAAGTCGGTCGTGCTAAGCGCCCGCAGCAGCAAGGCAGAGCGAATCGCCAGGCCGTGGCGCACCTGATCCTCGATGGCAGAGCTTGGGCCATCGGCCATTTCGGAGGCAATCTCCAGGCCGCGAATCATGGGTCCGGGATGCATCACCAGGGCGTGGGGTGCGCGGCGCTCAAGCCGCTCCGCATGGAGCTGATAGCGTGTCACATACTCCCCCAGGTCAAGCTCCAGGCCAGCCAGTCGCTCCCGCTGGATGCGCAGCATCATGGCAACTGCAGCTTCGCTGGTAGCGGCACGCTCCAGCGCCTCGTCCAGGCTACGAACGATCTCGATCGCCGGTCCGCAGCCGGGGTACAAGCCCAGGGCCTCCTGTGGCAGCAAGGGCTCCGGTCCGCACAGCAGTACCTTTGCACCCAGGCGGGGCAGCAACATGGCGTTCGAGCGCGCAACTCGGCTGTGCAGAATATCTCCGGTAATGACGACCGTGACACCGCTCAGCGAACTCTCCGTTACATGCACCGCACTGCGACCCAGGCGCGTGAGCATGGTGCGCAGATCAAGCAACGCCTGCGAGGGATGCTGATGCATACCATCGCCCGCGTTGAGCACCGGCAGCCCGGTCATCCGCGCCAGCAGGCTGGGTGCACCGCTGGCCGCATGGCGCAGAATGATGCACTCTGCACCGAGCGCGCGCAGGGTAAGGCCAGTGTCTTTCAGGCTCTCGCCCTTTTCAATGGACGAGGATTTGTCGCTGACCAGCGTGGTGGTCGCGCCCAGTTGTTTGGCTGCCAGCTCAAACGAGGTGCGGGTGCGGGTGCTGGACTCATAAAAGAGCAGCGCAATGCGGCGTCCTGCCAGCAACTGCACGCGGCGTGCGTGCTCCATGGACTCCAGCCGCGCCATCTGCTGCAGTATGCGGCTGACCTGCGGGATGCTCAGCTCCTCGACACTCA
>JAGWNX010000084.1 GCA_028872955.1 Acidobacteriota bacterium | reverse complement strand
CTGCGGGCGGGGTGGGGTCAAGCTGTCCAAAGCCTGCGGGCTCTGACTCGGCTGCGCCTCCGCTGGCCGGATTTGCGACAGCGGCGAAGGCACGCGCAGGCGACGCCGATAGTGGCAGGAAGACAAAGGTCAGCAGTCCGGTGGAGACGATGGCCGCGGCAGCGAGAGGCTTCATAGGAACAGGGCTCCTGGTACAGCAGATGCAGGACGACTCGGCACAGACCTGGCACCACGGTCTGTACCACCAAGATAGACGGTGTGAGGAGAGATTTGGTGATGCAGATGGACTGGGTGACAACTCCGGCAGTGACGGCTGCGGTGCTGGCGGCGGCGGTGCTGGGCCGGCGCTGGGTCAGCCGCCATACCTGCTTCAGCGATGCACGCATCCGCCAGGAGCTGGAGGCCTACGGCAGCTTTGAGCCCCGGCTGGCTGCGGGCGACGATATGGGCACGCTGGCAGTTCGCATCTGCCGGTTGATTCGAGAGCGGAGCGCGTACCAGCGCGTCGCCATGATCGCGCAGGATGGCGATGGGCGACTGTATCTGGCTGCGAATGAGGGTGTCGAACCGATCTGGCAGCAGGCCCTGCAGGAGTGGTGCAGTCGCATCGTGGTGCTGCGGGGTGAGCGCAATGATCTGCCCGGCCGCGAGCTGATGCTGGCCGGGGTGCCGCGGGTCTCCTTCCGGCTGAACGATCCGGCCTTTGTGCGAACCCAGGCAGTGGTTGCGCTGCCTTTGTGGACCAGCGGCTACCGTCTGTTGGGGGCTCTGGTGGTGCTGGAGCGGCAACTGCCATGGTGCGAGGCCAGTCTGCGGGCGCTGACCATGTTGGCCGCCAAGCTGGCCCGCTCCATGGAGAACGCCGCATTGGCGGAGCGCCTGCTGCGCAGTGAGAAGCTGGCCAGCCTGGGGCAGCTTGCGGGCGGCGTGGCGCATGCGCTCAACAATCCGCTGACGGCGGTGCTGGGGTATGCGGAGCTGATCGCGGAGACCTCTGCCGAGCAGCGCGTCCAGGAGGACGCTGGCACCATCGTGCGTGAGGCGATGCGCATGCAGGGAACCGTCCAGCGGCTTATCGACTTCTGGCGTCCGGTACCCTGCGTGCAGGAGCCGGTGAGCCTGGGCCGGCTGTTTGAGGATCTGGCCGCGGTGTGCCGTGCGCCGCTGGCAGGCCGGGGCATTCGCCTGGTGGTGGAGGTGAGCAACGGCGTGCCGCCCGTGCGCGGCTGCCGCGACCGGCTGCGGCATGTGCTGGAGCATCTGCTGAACAACGCCTCGCAGGCGCTGGCCGGGGCGGAGCCGGGGCCGGAGTCGGGCGGGCCCATGATCCGCATGGCACTGACCTGTGACGCACGCAGTGTGCAGATGATTATCAGCGATACGGGGCCGGGCTTCAGCGAGCCGACGCGGATCTTTGACCCCTTCTACACCACGCGCAAGGTGGGGGAGGGGGAAGGGCTGGGGCTCAACATCTGTTACGGAATCGTGCGCGAACACGGCGGCGAGATCAACGCCTTCAACCTGCACCCGCATGGCGCAGCGGTTGTGGTGGAGCTGCCCATCCGTCCCGTGGCGAAGGAAGAGGCTATGGCCAGCGATCCACTGCTTCCTGAACCGCCGGACCAACTGGCAGCGACCTACCTGCACTAACCCCAGACAGCGGGTATGCTGAGAGGGTTAGGCAGGAGGCCCCGGTGGCATTTGCCCGCCCGCAGAAGAAAGATCCGCTGAATGAAGAGCAGCTGCTGGAGTACGCGGTAGGCGCTCTGGCGCGGCGCATGCGCACGGTCCGCGACCTGAAGCGGCTGATGCGCACCCGGGTCGAGCCTGGCGAGCCTGGCGAGCAGCTTATGGACGCTGTGTGTGCGCGGCTGAAAGAGCTGGGCTACCTGAGCGATAAGCGGTTTGCGGCAGACTACACCCGCGTGCGCGTGGAGCACGAGAAGCTGGGCCGTCGGCGGGTGCAGCAGGCGCTGGCCCAGAAGGGCATCCATAAAGATCTGATTGCGACGACGCTGACGGCGGCCTACGAAGGCGTAGACGAGCTGGCGCTGGTGCGCGCCTACATTGCCAAAAAACGGCTGCAGCAGCCAACGGGCGCCGATGCGCAGAAGCAGACGACGCGGCTGGTGGGAAGGCTGATGCGAGCCGGGTTCAGCAGCCGCACCGTCTTCAAGGTGCTGCGGGAGTGGGATCTGCCGCTGGATGTGGATGCGCTGGAGGGTGGTGCCGACTCCGACAGCTACGCGGAGCCCGACGAGTAGCCTGTGCGCGGAGCCGATCAGACCGCGCGCAAGACGCGCACCGGCAGCGTGAAGAGGGCGGCGATGAGCGCGAAGGTGCCGCCCACCACGATTCCGACCAGCCGAAAGGGCAGCAAGACCAGCCAGAGCAGGGGGTACAGCAAGACGGCAACCACCGCCAGCGGCCAGCAGATGACCAGCAAGATACAGAAGAGCAGAAGCTTAACCATGGAGCGCCTCCGGAGCGAAGAGCCTGTGTCCGCAAAGATACGTCCGGCGCAGCGGCCAGGTTCCGTGCCCCAGCCAAGCCACGCTGGTCCCGAGCGCGGCCTGGATTGCGGTATGGATCGTATCGTTGCCGTGGATTGGTCTGGCGATAAGGGTCCGGGCCAGCGGAAGAAGCTGTGGGCCGGAGTCTGGACGGCAGCCACCAACCGCGTAACGCTGCACGGCGGCCGCGACCGCATGGAGCTGATGGCCTGGCTCGTTGAGCTGGCGCGGGAGACGCCACGGCTGGTGGTGGGGCTGGACTGCTGCTTCGGCTTTCCGGCGTGGTTTGTGCAGGAGCAAGGGTGTGGCTCCGCGCAGGAGTTCTGGCGGCAGGTGGCGGAGGGCCAGGGCGAGGCATGGCTGGCCCGGGAGTGCGCCGACGAGCGCTTCTGGGGCGTCAAAGGCCCGGCCCGCAGCGGCCGCCGCCCGGCCAGGTGGGCCGGCGAAGGGCTGCGGCAGATGCTCCGCACCACCGACTGGGAGAACAAGGTGGCGCAGAGCCGCGATGGCGGCGACCCGGAGCGCGCGGCCAAGATGGCAGGCATCCAGGCCAAGTCGCCGTTTCAGATCGGCGGCTCCGGCAGCGTTGGCACCGGCAGCCTGCGGGCCATGCCGTGGCTGCTGCACCTGCAGCAGGCGGGCTTTTGCATCTGGCCGTTTGAGGACGCAGCGCTGGGCAGTTCGCCACCGCGGCCGCTGCTGGTGGAGATCTACACCCGCCTGCTGACCGGCGCGGTGAAGAAGAGCAACGCCGAGGCGCGGCGTGCGTATCTGGCTGCGCGTCGCGCGTCGCCGGGTGACCTGTATGGCAGTCTCTCGCGCCCGGTGTTGCAGCACGCGCAGGTCAGCGAGGACGCCTTTGATGCACTCGTCTGCTGTGTGGAGATGGTGCGCTGGCAGCAGGAGTTCGCCGGGCTGCGCGCCACTCCGGATGCGGTGCTGCAACTGGAAGGGATTACCTGGCGGCCGGGAGTGCAGCGATGAAGCCAGCATTCCGTGCGGCGTGGCGGCTTGGTACAGAAATGCGCGGGAAGCAGGCCGTTTCGGCTGATAAACTTAAAGTTCTATGACCAATCGTTCGGGCAGCCAGATTCGGGAAGACTTTCTGCGGTTTTTTGAGAGCAAGGGGCACCGGCGCGTGCACTCGTCGTCGCTGGTTCCGGCCAATGACCCGACGCTGCTGTTTACCAATGCCGGCATGAACCAGTTCAAGGACGTCTTTCTGGGCGCGGAGCGGCGCGAGTACAGCCGCGCGGCCAGCAGCCAGAAGTGCGTGCGCGCGGGCGGCAAGCACAACGACCTGGAGAACGTCGGCTTTACGCGGCGCCACCATACCTTCTTTGAGATGCTGGGCAACTTCAGCTTTGGCGACTACTTCAAGCGCGAGGCCATCGCCTATGCGTGGGAGCTGCTGACCAGCCCGGAGTGGTTTGGCATCGACACCAGCAAGCTGTACGTCACCGTCTTTGCCGGGGATGCGCAGGTGCCGCGCGATGACGAAGCGGAGCGCTTCTGGATTGAAGCCGGTGTGCCGAAAGAGCGCATCTTTGAGATGGGCGCGAAGGACAACTTCTGGGCGATGGGCGATACCGGCCCCTGCGGGCCGTGCAGCGAGATCTACTTTGACCTGGGTCCCGAGGCCAGCGAGACCGGCGAAGACCTTCCCTTTCCGCAGGACGAGCAGCGCTACGTCGAGATCTGGAACCTGGTCTTCATGCAGTTTGACCGCAGCGCCGATGGCACGCTGACGCCGCTGCCCAAGCCCTCCATTGACACGGGCATGGGGCTGGAGCGCGTGGCTGCCGTGCTGCAGGGCGTGCTCAGCAACTTTGAGACGGACCTGTTCACGCCGCTGATCGACGCGGCGGCGCGGCTGACGGACTTTGACGCCAGCTATCCGCATCCGCCGTTTGAGACGGAGCTGCCGGAGGAGACACGCGCCGAGATGTATCGCACGGTGCACGTAAAGAGCGCGAGCCTGCGCATCATCGCGGACCACGCACGCGCGGCGACCTTCCTGATTGCAGACGGCGTGCTGCCCGCCAATGAGGGTCGCGGCTATGTGCTGCGCAAGATTCTGCGCCGTGGCATCCGGCACGGCCGCCTGCTGGGGCAGGAGAAGCCCTTCATGCACGAGATGGTCTACGCCGTCCGCGACGAGATGCAGGGGGCATACCCCGAACTGGTGGATGCAGCCGACCGCGTGGCCAAGGTTGTGCTGGCCGAGGAAAGGCAATTCGACCGTGTTTTAGCCACTGGGGCTAAGCGATTCCAGCACTTGATTGACGCAGTAAGCCAGGAGTCGCAACGAAAAGCGGTTGTCCAAGCTTATGAGCAGAAGCTTATTGATGCTGCACGCGATTCGGGGCAGAGTGAATCGACATTGCTCGTAAATAAAACCCTCGTGCCATACAGGGACAAGTGGGATGCAAATCACGACATATCTGGGTACACCGAAATAATCCAAAAGCGTCTAGGTGATGGCGAGCGCCAGCGCTTCCTTGATGACTATGCCTCAGCCGGAGCGAGCACTTCTCGCCAAATTTCCGGGCGGGACGGCTTCTTCATCTACGAAACCTATGGCCTTCCGCTGGACTTCATGATCGACGCGGCGCGGGATGCGCGCATCGAGTTTGACATGGAGGGCTTTGAGCGCGCCAAGGAAGAGGAGCAGGCGCGCGCGCGTGCCTCCTGGAAGGGCGGCTCGCAGAAGACGGCTGCGCCGGTGTATCGCGAGCTGGCGAAGACGGAGTTTTTGGGCTACGACGCGCTGCGTGTGGACGGCGCGAAGGTGCTGGCACTGGTGCGCGAGGGCGTGGGCGTGCCGGAGCTGAAGGCCGGGGAGCAGGGTGAGGTGGTGCTGAACGCCACCAGCTTCTATGCGGACTCCGGCGGCCAGGTGGGTGATACGGGCTGGCTCTACTCGGGCGATCATAACCTGGTGGTGGCCGAGGTGCAGGGTGCCAACAAGCCGGTGCAGGGCGTCTTTGCGCACAAGGTGGTTGCACGGCAGACGATTGTGGTGGGCGACGTGGTGGATGCGGTGGTGGATGCAGACAACCGTCGCGCGACCGAGCGCAACCACACCGGCACGCACCTGCTGCACGCCGCGCTGCGCGAGGTGCTGGGCAAGCATGTGAAGCAGGCCGGCAGCCTGAACGACGCCGCGCGTCTGCGCTTCGACTTCTCGCACTACGCCGGTGTCGCGGAGGAAGAGCTGGCCGAGGTGGAGAACATCGTGAACCAGCAGGTGCTGGCCGATACCAGGGTCGAGACGCTGGTGGATGTGCCGATCGACGTGGCCGTGCATGAGCTGGGCGCCATGGCGCTGTTTGGCGAGAAGTACGGCGACAAGGTGCGCGTGGTGAAGATCGGCAGCTTCTCGACCGAGCTGTGCGGCGGCACGCACACAGGCGCGACGGGCGAGATCGGCGTCGTCAAGCTGGTGGGCGAGAGTTCGGTCTCCAGCGGCGTGCGGCGTGTGGAGGCGGTGAGCGGCACGGGCGCGCTGGATGAGTTCCGCCGTGGCTTTGAGGTGGTCAAGCTGGTCAGCGGGTTGCTTGGCTCTGTGGATGCATCGCCCGCCGAGGCGCTGCGCACGAAGCTCTCCGCGCAGGACGACGAGCTGAAGAAGCTGCGCAAGGAGCTGGACGCACTGCGGCTGAAGTCGGCCTCGGCCTCGGTGGCAGACGCGGCGGGCAGCGCGGTGGATGTGAAGGGCGTGAAGGTGCTGGCACAGCGTGTGGACGGGCTGGAGAAGGCGCAGATGCGCGAGCTGGTGGATCAGCTGCGTGGCAAGCTGGGCTCTGGCGTGGTGGTGCTGGGTGCGAGTGTGGAGGGCAAGGTCTCGCTGATTGTGGGTGTTACCAAGGACCTGACGAGTCGCGTGCAGGCTGGCAAGGTGGTGGGCGTGCTGGCTGGCCTGGTGGGCGGTCGTGGCGGCGGTCGTCCGGACCTGGCCGAGGCTGGCGGCAGTGACCTGGGCGCGTTGGATGGCGCTCTGGCCAAGGCAGCCGGCGTGGTCGAGGGCATGCTGGTCTAGACCTGGCACGAAGGTTGAGGTGCAGGCGGCGCTCCGGGTCAAGGGGCGCCGCTTTTCTTGCGCACGAGGCGGCCGCGCCTGGGGGTATCGGGGCGAGTACCGGGCTGCATTTCACGCGGAGTTGCCGGCGCAGCCTCCTTAAACTGAGACAGCATGAAGTTTTTGGGTTCAGTGCGGAACGCTGTGCGAGGCTGGGCAGCGGTGGTTCTCCTGGCAGGGTGCGGTGTGTGCGTGGCTGCGCCTGCTGCGGAGTCTGCGCCGACCACACGGGCTGCGTCCATGCGTTCCCGCCCGCAGGCGCAGCGCACCGAACTGAGCCCATGGGAGGCCGCTGAACGGGCTCGCGAGACGCTGGAGGCAGTCCCAGCCGAGAGCCGCACCAAGGCAGACTATGAGCTGGCCCTGGAAGGGTTTCGCAGCATCTACCACAATTCGCCGCGCGATCTGCACGCCGCCGGTGCGGTGAATGCCGTTGCGGAGTTGCTGGCAGAGCAGGGCCGCACGCTGCACGACACCAAGAGCTTGCAGGATGCCATCGGGCAGTACGAGTTTCTGCGCGCGCAGTACCCCGGCAGCTCGCTGCGTGTGGGTGCGCTGCTGGCGGAGGGCCAGATCTATGCGGAGGACCTGGGCGACAGCCGCTCGGCCCGTGCGCGCTACCAGCAGCTGATGAAGCAGTATCCACAGAGCGGACTGGCGGCTCAGGCCCGCGCCGCGCTGGCGCAGCTTGACTCCGCGCCTGCACCTGCGGCCCCGCCGACGGCACAGCCCGCGCCTGCCGCTGCGGAGAGTCAGCGCAGCCCGCTGGCGAGTAATCTCATCGGACTGCCGAGTCACGAGACTGGCACGGCGTCGTCACGGGCGACACTGGCTCCGATGCCTGCCACACGTGCGACGACGCCGGTGGTGGATGAGAAGGCCAGCGAAGAGGCGGTGGAGGCAGCCGCCAGTGCGCCGCGCGAGAGAGGGAAGCGGCACAGCGGGCCCGCCGTGGTGAGCGGTATCCGGCACTGGTCCACGCCAGACTACACGCGCGTCGCCATCGATCTGGGCCAGGACGTGAAGTACGAGGCAGCCCAGGTGCCGCGTCCGGACCGCATCTACTTTGACCTGCATAACACCCACCTGGCGCATGAGCTGGCGGGCAAGAGCTTCACGGTAACCGATGGCGGCATCCTGCGGCGCATTCGTGCGGCGCAATTCAACGACGACGTGACGCGCGTCGTGCTGGACGTGAGCAACGTAGCGCAGTACTCGGCCTTTCTGCTGCCGAATCCGTATCGACTCATCATCGATATTCACGGCGCGACTCGGCCCACTGCCGTAGCGGCGGCGAACGTTGCCGCTGCTGGGCCCGCAGAGGTGCCGGGCAGCGCTGAGAAGCTGCCCAGGCCGGATGGCGCGCATGATGCCTCGGGCCATGACAGTGTGGCGACACCAGCGGCCGCCCCATCTGCCAAAGACGTTGCGGCAAAAGACGCTACGGGCAAGGAGAGTGTGACCCACGACGCTGGCCGGCCGGTTCCGAATACGGTCTCCACCCGGGGCGGGGCCAACTCGACCGAGATCGCGTCGCTGAGTGCGCAGCCGGGCAAGGTGCGTGCTACCAGCGAGCCCACCTCGCAGCCGATTGCGGCCGTGGTGAAGGACTCCGACAGTGCGCCGGCGCCTGTGAGCAACAGCCTGTCTCGCAAGGGCCATCGTGGCAAGCCTGCCGACCAGGCTGCACCGGCACACGCCGCAGTACCCACCGCTGACGGAGAGACCTCGCTGGTGCGGGCGCTGGGACTGAAGATAGGACGCATCGTCATCGATGCCGGGCACGGCGGACACGACTCCGGCACGCTGGGCGTGGATGGGCTGGAAGAGAAGGATGTGGTGCTGGATGTTGCGCTGCGGCTGGGCAAGCTGCTGCAGGATCGGTTAGGCGCCGACGTGGTGTACACGCGCTCCGATGACACCTTCATTCCGTTGGAACAGCGCACGGCGATTGCCAACAAGGCGCAGGCCGACCTGTTCCTCTCAATCCATGCCAACTCCTCCAGCGATCCGACGGCGCGCGGCGTGGAGACGTACTACCTGAACTTCACCAGTTCGCCCGACGCGCTGCAGACGGCGGCGCGCGAGAACGCGGTGTCGGATCAGTCGATTCACCAGCTCAGCGACCTGGTGAAGAAGATCGCCCTCAAGGACAAGATTGAGGAGTCGCGGGAGTTCGCCACGGACGTGCAGCAGGGCTTGTATGGCGGTCTGCAGCGTGGCAACGTGGGTCTGCGGAATCGCGGCGTCAAGAAGGCACCGTTTGTGGTGCTGATTGGTGCCAGCATGCCGTCGATCCTTGCCGAGATCTCGTTTGTCACCAACCCGAAGGATGCCAGCCAGTTGCGCCAGCCGGAGTACCGCCAGCGCGTGGCCGAGAGCCTGTACAAGGGTGTGGCTCGGTATGCAGGTGGTCTAAGCGGTGTGCGGCCACCCGTACAACGGGCCAGCGTCCGCTAGCGGCCTGGCCGGGGCTGCGGGCGGGAACATGTCGCACCGCTGCGGTGTCTCTATCTGCAGCCACGTCTTCGCGTCTTGCTGCTGTGTCTGGTGCTCCGGGGCAGCGATCCCTCGGGCCGCCAAGGGAGATTTCGCCGTGGCGTATGGCTGGTGTACTCTGAGCCAGAGTCGGGTAGGGATGGCATGATACTGAGCGAGCGCAGGTGGAAGCGACGGACTGGGGGGCTGCTGGTCCCGGTTCTGGTACTGGGGATAGGCTTGGCCGCAGCAGCGCAGCAGACGCAGACGGCGCTGGTGATGCCGCCGGTGCCTCTGCTGCCCATGCAGTTTGGCGGCTGGCAGTTGCAGGGCGCAGCCGTTACCGGTACAGACGCAGCCCAGGGCGATACCGCGCGTGCCAGTGCGCTGCACGAGTTCGGCCTGACCCGCTATGCCACCGGGACCTACAAGAGCGCCAAGAGCGCGACGACGCTGGAGGTGAAGGCCTACGAGTTTGTGGATGCGACCGGAGCAACGGCCGCCTTCACCTACTTCCGCACGCCTCAGCAGCGTGACCTGGCTGCTGGTCAAAAGCTGGGGAGCAATGCAGCCGTCTCCGGCGACGCAGCCGTATTTACCAGTGGAGCCAGCCTGGTCGTGGCGACAAGCCAGGGTGGGCATCCGCAGCTGGCCACGGAGCTGAAGCCGCTGGAGGTCGCACTGCCCAAGATTGGCGGTTCGCGTGGCGCGGCTCCGCTGCTGCCCGGCCTGGTGCCCGCGCAGGGGCTGGAGGCTGGCAGTGTGCGCTATGCGCTGGGGCCGGTGAGCTACCAGGCCGAGGGCGGCGTGCTGCCCCCGGAGATTCTGGGTTGGGACAAGAGCGCCGAGGTGGTGACGGCACACGTGAGCGGAGGCGGCGTGCTGACGTTGCTGCTGTATCCCACGCCGCAGATTGCAGGCGACCGCGGACGCGCCATTGAGGCAGCCATCAACGCGCAGCGTGCCCGCTACGGCGTGGTCAAGCTGCGCCGGGAGGGACCCATGCTGGTGCTTGGCACCGGCTCGTTCTCGCCCACGCTGGAGAGGCAGCTGGTGGAGAGCGTGCACCTGCCCGTGCAGCTGACCTGGGACAAGAAGATGCCGCTCGAGTTCCACGCTGAGGTGCGTAAGACCTACAGCCTGCTGACCAGCATCGCCGTCTTTTGTGGGGTCGGAGCGCTTGCGGCCATTCTGCTGGGTCTCTTCCTCGGCTTTGGCCGGGCGTGGGTACGCGTTCTGATGGGCAAGCCGGCAGCGACCGAGCCAGAGTTCCTGCGGATTGACCTGCGAGGTGGCGCAGCGCCCCTGCATGCCGAGGGTACCGGGCCGGAGCCACAGAGCTAGCGCCACAGAGCTGGCCGGACCGAAACGAGAGGCTGCGACGCGGGACTGCCCCATTCCTGGTGCATCTCTCAGGGTAAAGCGCTCATTCGAAGCTGGTTCAGCAGTCGCCGGGCGGTTTTGAGGCGAATAGAGAGCGAAGAAAAGGCGCGCTGTTGTCGAAGT
>JAGWNX010000083.1 GCA_028872955.1 Acidobacteriota bacterium | reverse complement strand
TGGATGCCCTCCGGCCCGTTTTCGCGTCCATCCAATCAGGACGCATCCAAGCTGACCGTACACTGATTTCGGTGGAGATACCCATGATGGTTCCAATCGCATCCCTTGCCCTTCTGTTTTTCCAGGAGGCACCCGCCCCGGCCGCACCAGTCGCACCCAGCTCCAGCGCCCTGGCCGACATGGTGCACAACTCCGGCCCGGTTGCCTTCGGCGTGTTGATTCTGCTGCTGGCAGCCAGCATCTTCTCGTGGACCATTATGTTCACCAAGTGGTCGAGCTTCCGGCGCGCGCAGATGCAGAGCCAACGCTTTGTGCGAGCGTTCCGCAAGTCCACCCGGCTCAGCGAACTGGCCACCGTGGCGGAGCAGTTCCGCCCCAGCCCGCTGGTCGGCGTGTTTACTGAGATCCACGAAGAGTACCTGCGCCAGACCCAGGGACGCGGGTTGCCGCGCAATCCCCAGGCGCTGGAGCGTGCCGCTGCTATGGCTGCCAGCGAGTCGCTCACCCAGATGGAGCAGCAGATGACCTGGCTGGCGACGATCGCCGCCATCGCCCCGTTCATTGGTCTGTTCGGCACCGTCATGGGCATCATTGACGCCTTCCATGGCCTGGGAACCGCCGGCGCAGCGACGCTGCGGGCGGTGGCACCTGGCATCTCGGAGGCACTCATCACGACGGCCGCCGGACTGGTTGTGGCGATCCCGGCCGTGGTGGGCTACAACCAGCTGACCGCCCGGCTGCGCGAGTTCGGCTCGCGCATGGACGACTTTGGCCGCGAACTGCTGAACGCGATTGAGAACGCCGCTGCCGTGGCAGCCCCGGTAGCCAGCGCCGAGGAGTCGCGGCGGAGGACCTTCTAAGCCATGGCGTTCTCCTCTAACCAGGGCGGCCGCACGCGAACCCAGACGGCGCTCGCCGAGATCAACATCACTCCGCTGGTAGACGTCGTGCTGGTGCTGCTGCTCATCTTTATGCTGACTGCGCCCGTGCTGCAGAGCGGGGTCGAGGTGGCGATTCCGCAGACGCGCACCGTCAACCAGGTGACCGAAGAGCGCATGGTGGTCACCATCGACAAAGACCAGAACGTATACCTGCAGGATAAGCCGATCAACCTGAATGACCTGACCGATCAGTTGCGTCCCGTAGGCAGTGGAGCTCCGGCCAAGCGTGTGATCTACCTGCGGGCTGACCAGGCGGTGCCCTTTGGCGCGTTTGCCAGTGTGATGGACGCGGTCAAACGTGCGGGCATCACGAACATCAGCATCGTCACGCGACCTGTAGAAAAGTAACCCCCAGAGCAGAAGGAGCGAGCCATCAGCACCCAGGCCATCCGAAACCCGAGCGGCGAGAACCTGCGCAGCAACTTTGCGGGCTCGCTGCTGCTGCACGCTGCCGTGGCGGCGGTGCTGGTGGGTTGGTCCGCGTTCTCGCACCGCGGCCACAGCTGGGGGCAGCACGATGTCTCCGCCGGTGCCATTCAGGCCACCGTGGTCTCCGCACTGCCCCTGCCCCCGCGCCAGCGCGATCTGGATACCGGCGTACTGACCTCGGAGACGCCCAGCCCCGCGCCCGTCACGGCGAGGGAGAAGACGGAGCCGCCGCCCTCGCCCAAGGACATTGCGATCCAGGCGAAGAACGCCAAGGTCAAGCCCGCGCCCAAGACGGTAACCGAGGCGCCACGCCATCCGCAGCCCGTGCCGGTGCAGCCCACCAAGGCAACCACCGGCGAGACGGCTGGCATACGGATTGCCCAGGCGACCATGCAACTGCGCAACGGCACAGCCAGTGTGACCGTGGATGACCGCAACTTCGGCGACCGGTTCGCCTATTACGTAAACATCGTGAACCGCAAAGTGGCGCAGAACTGGTACACCCAGGAGGCTGATCCGCGCGCCTCGGCAGGTAAGCGGGTGACCGTGATCTTCGACATTGGCCGCGACGGCATGCCCTCCAACATCCGCATCGGCACGCGCAGCGGCTCTCCCAGCCTCGACACCTCAGCCGTACGTGCCGTCCAGCGCGTGCAGGACGAGGGCTTCGGTCCTCTGCCCCAGGGAAATAACATCACCGTGGAGTACTCCTTTGACTACCGAACGCCATAACGAAGACTCAGGCAACCTCTCAAGACAAACCTCCATCGACACTATGAGCGCAATGTCACGCCTGCAAGTACGCCCCATTCGTTCGTCGCTCCGGGACTGCCTGTGGTCGCTGTCTCTGATCTTGCTTCTGCTTGGGGTACACCCTTCGGCCAGAGCGCAGGATTGGTTCAAGACGGAGACCTCCAGCGGTGCCGAGCGCATCCGGCTGGCTGCAGCCAACTTTCGCCCCTCCAGTGCAGACAGCCAGACCGCGCCGTTGAAGAACACCTTTGACACGACGCTCTTCTCCGATCTGGCCAACGCGGGCATCTTCGACATGGTCTCCAAGAGCCTGATGCCGCAGGCCACGCCCGGCACCGGGGCCGAGTTGAACGCCGCCGATTGGGCCACCGCGCCTACCTCCGCCGCAATGGTTGCCTTTGGCACCCTGGGCACACAGGGGGGGCGACTGGTGGTCACCGGGCTGCTCTACGACGTGAAGAATGCGCAGTACCCCCAGGTGCTGGCCAAGCAGTACAACGAGGTGGCCAGCGAGGACTCTGCCCGACAGGTCGCCCATCGCTTTGCCGACGAGATCATCTTCCGCCTGGGTGGTGGCATCCCCGGCATTGCAGAGACGAAGATCTACTACGTCCGCAAGACAGGCTCGAATAAAGAGATCTGGGAGATGGATTACGACGGGGCCAACCAGCATCCCATCACCCATCTCGGCACGGTCAGTCTGTCCCCGCGCATCTCGCCGGACAACACGCGCCTGGCGTTCTCCTCACTCGGACGGGATGGCTTCCAGATTCGCACCTACTCCCTGCTGCTGGGTCGGATGGTGAACTTCTCCTCTGTGGGCGGTACCAACCTGTCTCCGGCGTGGTCTCCGGATGGACGCGAGATTGCCTACTCCTCCTCCCGTACCGGAGACCCGGAGATCTGGGTGGCAGATAGCACAGGGTCCCTGGCACGCAGGTTGACCAGCTTCCGCGGGCCAGACGTCTCGCCCGTCTTCAACCCGCGCACGGGCTCTCAGCTGGCCTGGATCAGCGGTCGCACCGGCCTGCCGCAGCTCTACATCATGAACACGGACGGCTCCGCCATTACGCGGATGACCGACGGCGGCTATGCCACCTCGCCTTCGTGGTCGCCCAATGGGCAGTTTCTGGCCTTTGCCTGGGACCGGAAGTATGGCCCCGGCGCGCCGGGCGGGCAGGACATCTACGTGATGGAGGTTGCGACCAAGCGCTGGATTCAGCTGACCCACGATACCGGCCGCTGCGACTTCCCTTCCTGGTCTCCAGACGGCCGTCATATCGTCTACGCCAACACGGCAGACGGGCGCCCGGAGCACATGCGGGTCTGGTCCATGCTGGCTGACGGCACAGGCAAGCATGCTCTCACCGGTCCCGGTGCCGATATGCCGAACTGGAGTTGGAAATAGACGCGAGGTACGCTGTAGGATGGTGTCCTCCGTCGCTGCAAGTCGCTGGAACGGAACAGATTCGCAACCCTAACTCAAGCAGGAGACGATCCATGAATTTCGCCAAATCCACTCTCGGCAAGGCAGGCACGGTGTTTGCTGCGCTCGCGCTGATCGCAGTCACCGGTTGCCACAAGAAGAGCAGTGGTATCGATACCAGCAGTCTTCCCCCGGCGGTCACTGCCGCGCCGGCCCCCACGGCCACGCTGACGGCCGATCCGCTGGCCATTGATCTTGGTCAGTCCGTGGTGCTGAACTGGCGCACGCAAAATGCAACCACGGTCACGATCGATGGCATTGGCGAGGTGAATGCCAACGGAACACAGACCGTGGCTCCGTCGAACTCGACCAACTTCCACCTGGTGGCCAAGGGCGATGGCGGCACCACCGAGGCCAACGTGCGCGTCACCGTGCGCGTCCCGGTTGCACCCACGGCACCGGCGAATACCGATGGCGACATGGGCTCGGAAGAGGCTTTCCACCGCAATGTGCCGGACGCCTTCTTTGACTACGACAGCTACGAGCTGCGTCCGGACGCACAGAGTGCGGCCAAGACGGCGGCGCAGTACCTGGCTGCTCATCCGGCCATCCGCGTGGTTATCGGCGGCTATGCCGACGAGCGTGGCTCGGCAGAGTACAACCTGGCCCTGGGCGAGAACCGTGCTAACTCAGCCCGCACCGCGCTGATCGCAGCGGGCGTGGCTCCCAACCGTCTGCGCGTCATCAGCTACGGCAAGGAGAAGCAGTTCTGCACCGAGCAGAATGAGGCCTGCTGGCAGCAGAACCGCCGCGCGCAGTTCTCCATCGACCGCTAACCCCCCGTACCGCAGCCAGAGTGGCGGCGTGCGCCTTCCAATCGGAGGCCACGTCGCCCTTTCTGCGCACGGGCGTCTTCTGCCACCGGGGCATGCGCGCGGAGTGCGTGTGCTGCCGTACACTTGAGTCGGGAGCCCGAGACAACCACTATGACCACGACTGATCTGACCCCGCTTCGCCTTCGTACCTTGCGCGGCAGCGCCATTGCCCTGGTGGCAGTGCTCTTGCTGGCGCCTAGGCCAGCCCACGCCGTCAGCAAAGAGATCATTCAGCTACAAACCCAGGTGCAGCAGTTGCAGGATGCCGTGGCGCGGCTGCAGCAATCGAACGACGAACGGATGGGCGTGCTGAAGGACCTGGTGCAACAGACTGCGGACTCGGTGAATAAGATGTCGTCGGCCGTGGATGGCATGAAGCAGCAGGTGCAGAACCAGCAGGATGCCCAGGGAGCCAAGGCTGACCAGCTCTCGGGCCAGATCCAGTCGTTGAACGATTCGCTGGACGAGCTGAAGGCGAGGCTGGGCCGCATCGAGAAGGCAACCCAGGACATCCAGAACCAGCAGCAGAGCATGGCCGCCAGCCAGAGCGCGCAGCCGGCTGCAGCCGGGGCACCTGACGCCGGCGGAGCCATGACACCGGCCGCGGCACCCGGACCAGGAACGGGTCCAGCAACTGCACCGGCACCCGATTCGCTTGCCCCTGCGGCAGCACCCGGCAAGAAGACCAAGCCCGCGGCGGGGATTCCGGCCACGGCACCCACGGCCCAGAATGCTGCGCCGCCGATTGATGAGCTGTACAAGACTGCGCTGGGCGACTACATGTCGGCCAAGTACAGCCTGGCGGCCTCAGAGTTCAGCGATGTGATCCGCTACTACCCGGACAACACCCTGGCCGGCAACGCCTACTACTACCGGGGCGAGATCGAGTACCGCGCGGGTAAGTACCCCGCTGCCATCAAGGACTATGACGCTGTGCTCGAGGGATATCCGGGGAATAACAAGGTACCGGTCTCGCATCTGCACAAGGCGCAGGCCCTGATCGCGACCCATCAGAGCGAAGCCGCTGCGCGGGAGCTGCGCGCACTGATTCAGCGCTTCCCGAACTCGCCCGAGGCGGTCTCTGCCCGCAGCAAGCTGAACGCCATCAACCGCGCTCGCTAAGCGCGCATACCGGCCAGCAGACGGTCAAGCTCGGCCCGTTGCTCCGCCGCGACGGGCAGGATGGGCAGGCGTGGCCAGCCGCCAAAGTAGCCGTTACGGTCACATCCATACTTCAGCGCGGCTTCCTCCTGCATAGCCGCCGCCAGTGGCAACAGCCGCTCCTGCTTCTCCGCAGCCAGCGCCGCGTCGCCATCCTTCCACGCCGCGACTACCTCAAAGGCCGCCTGCGGAACCGAGGCACCCAGCAACGGCAGCACAGCGCCGACACCGGCCTGCAGCGCATCCAGCATGTGCGTGGCCACGCAAGCCACTACCTGGAAGCCTACGCGGCGCGTGCGTGTGCGCAGCGGAGGCCGCGAGGTGGCGACCGCCACAGTGCCACTGCCCCGCACCAGCGACTCCGCATCCAGCACCGTGCTCTCGGCCTGCTGCTGCATCCTTCCGGTCACCGCAGCAAAGACGTGCGTCACGGTCACATCACGCTGTACGGATTGCGTGGCCTCGCGAATGGTCCCCAGAACAGCCGTGTGCTCCGCCGCAATCACCGCTCCCAGGACGTTCGCGTGCTGGGCCAGCCGGGCGATCGTCTCTACGGAGAGAGCTGGCCCCGGGGCCGCCGGCGTTCCGTTGCCACTCGCCAGCAGCACAGGCAGCGGCGCGCGATCCGCAACCATCTGGAGATACAGCGACACGGCCTCCTCGCGCTGAGCCACCACCGGAACGGCGGGTGGCTGCACCAGCACGGCGTCAAAACCTGCGGCCGCGGCCGTCTCCGCCAGCTCCAGCGTGGCCCGCAGGCTCTGGCTGCTTACGTCTGCCAGCAAGACCTTCTCCGCGGCTGCGGCGCGGCCAATCGTGCGCAGCACCTCGTCACGCTCCTGCGGCGACAGCAGCAGAGCCTCACTGCCGGGCCCCAGCGCCACCAGGCCTGCGGCCGGCGTCTTGGAGTACAGCGACACATTATGGGCGAGCTTGCGCAGGTTGAGGCGGCCATCGGGATGGAACGGCGTGGTGAGCGGCAGAAACAGGCCTTCGAGCAGCATGAACCTATTCTAACGGCAGCATCCATGCCGGGCCGGAGCCGTGTCGTCGATGGTTATCCAATCAGACTCCTGACACGAAAGACGTAGCGAAATCAACACGCCTTTGCGGCCTGAATCCGTTAGCCTCAGGAGAGATACGTTATGGCAATGAAGCAGGACATCGAGAAAAGCAAGTCGCTCGGAGAGCTGGGCCGCGAGGCACTGTGGTTTACTACGCACACGCTGCTGGCCATTCTCATGCTCGCGGTCGCCATCGGCGGCATGACGTTCTTTATGCATCCTGACCCGGATGCGAACACACCCAAACTGATTGGCACGGGGCTCGCTCTGGTGGTGCCGCTGATCGGCGGCTTCTTCATCGCGCGCATGCAGCAGAACGACATCGCCCGCTACGTCTGGATCAGTGGACTGCTGCTGTTCTCGGTGGTCTGCGTGTGGGTGCTGGACCTTCCCACTGGCCCGGGCCTGTGTGAGAAGTGTGGCGCCGTCGAGAAGCTGTGGCGCACGTTTTTTGACATCACCAACGGAAGCGGCCTGATGGGTGGAGACGGTCTGCTGATCGGCACCTGGCTGCCGCTTTCCATGATCGGCTACGCGATCGGTGCCCGGTTCGGGCTCGACGAGTAGCACCCTGCCCCTCGTCGAACCCTCACCGCTTCATCTCACTCGCTAGGCCTTGGCCAGTTCGCGCTCTGCGTGCAACGTCTGCAGTGCGACCACGCTCAGCTCACCCTGCTGCAGTGCGCGGATCCCCTCTGCCGCGGCCCGGGCTGCAGCCAGCGTGGTAATGGTGGGAATGCGTGCCATCACCGCGGCACGGCGGATCGCCAACTCGTCAAAGAACGTATCCTGACCGCGCGGCGTGTTGATGATGAGCTGAATGCGATCGCCCTTGATGAGATCAACGACGTTGGGCCGTCCTTCCTTCACCTTGTAGACGCGCTCGGGCTGCAGGCCACTGGCCTCCAGCACCTCGGCCGTGCCGTGCGTCGCCACCAGGTGGAAGCCCATCTCGACGAACTCGCGAGCGAGCGAGACCAGCCCATCCTTATCGTGGTCGTTCACGCTCAGGAAGATGGTTCCCTTCAGCGGCAGCATCTGGCCGGCAGCCATCTGCGCTTTGGCAAAGGCCTCGCCAAAGTTGTCTGCCACGCCCATCACCTCACCGGTGGACTTCATCTCCGGCCCCAGCACGGTATCGACCCCCGGGAACTTGCCCCACGGGAAGACCGGCGACTTGACGAAGAAGTAGGCACCCGTCTCGAGATCCTTGCCGCTGGCTACCTGCTCCGGCAACATGTCGCGCAGCTTCTTGCCCACCATAATGCGCGAAGCGATCTTGGCCAGCGGTACGCCGGTCGCCTTGGAGACGTATGGCACCGTGCGCGAGGCGCGCGGATTGACCTCGATGACATAGACCTTGCCGCGCTGAATGGCGAACTGGATGTTGACCAGGCCGCGCACGCTAAGCGCCAGCGCAAGCTGCCGCGTGTAGCTGCGAATAGTCTGGAGCACATCGTCACTCAGATCCACGGACGGCAGGACGCAGGAGGAGTCGCCCGAGTGGATGCCGGCCTCTTCAATGTGCTGCATGATTCCGGCGATCACCACATCGTCGCCGTCGCACAGCGCGTCCACATCGCATTCGATCGCGTCTTCCAGGAAGTGGTCGATCAGCACCGGCCGCTCCTGCGAGTATTCGATTGCCGTAGACATGTAGCGGACGATGGACTCATCGTCGTACGCGATGACCATGGCCCGGCCACCCAGCACGAACGAAGGCCGCACCAGCACCGGATAACCAACACGGTTGGCACCGGAGAGTGCCTCGTCCACGCTGGTGGCGATGACGCCCTCCGGCTGCGGGATCTTCAGGTCTTCCAGCAGCTTCTGGAAGCGCTTGCGATCTTCGGCCAGCTCGATGGACTCCGGGCTGGTGCCGATGATGGGAACACCGGCAGCCTTCAGCGGCAGCGAGAGGTTCAGCGGCGTCTGTCCACCGAACTGCACAATCATGCCGATGTCGGCGCCCGACTGCGCCTCGTGCTCGTAGACGGCCAGCACGTCCTCCAGCGTCAACGGCTCAAAGTACAGGCGGTCGCTGGTGTCGTAGTCGGTCGAGACGGTCTCCGGATTGCAGTTGACCATGATGGTCTCGTAGCCATCATCGCGCATGGCAAAGGCCGCGTGGCAGCAGCAGTAGTCAAACTCGATGCCCTGGCCGATGCGATTCGGGCCACTGCCCAGAATCATGATCTTCTTGCGTGAGGTTGGTGTCGCCTCATCCTCTTCGTCGTAGCAGCTGTAGAGGTATGGGGTGAAGCTCTCAAACTCGGCCGCACAGGTATCCACCAGCTTGAAGACCGGCATGACGCCCAGCTTCTTGCGCAGGGCGCGCACGCGTGCCAGACCCTCCGCACCGGTCAGCCCCCAGGCAGCGGCCAGGCGCTCGTCGCTAATGCCCATCCGCTTGGCAGCGCGCAGCTGGGCTGCGGTCACATCCTCAATGGAGACATCGCCGATGGCCTTGATCTCGTCGGTCACCTGCTTGATCTGGTGCAGGAACCAGGGGTCCATCGAGGTCAGCCGGTTGACCTCGCGCACCGTCATGCCCCGCTCAAACGCATACCGCACATAGGCCAGGCGATCCGGGTGCGGCGTCACCAGGCGCTGCGTCAAACGCCGCGGCTCAATGTCGGCCGCAGACGCCTTCTTGCCCGTCTCGAGCGAGCGCACGGCCTTCATCAGCGACTCTTTGAACGTGCGGCCGATCGCCATCACCTCGCCAACCGACTTCATCTGCGGCCCCAGGCCCTCATCCGCTCCGGGGAACTTTTCAAACTGCCACTTGGGAATCTTCACCACCACGTAGTCGATGGTGGGCTCAAAGCAGGCGGGCGTGGCCTTCGTAATGTCGTTCTGAATCTCATCCAGCGAGTACCCGACCGCCAGACGCGCCGCGATCTTGGCGATGGGAAAGCCGGTCGCCTTCGAGGCCAGCGCCGACGAGCGCGAGACGCGCGGGTTCATCTCGATGACCGTCATGCGGCCGTTATGCGGATTCACCGCAAACTGGACGTTGCTGCCCCCGGTCTCCACGCCAATCTCGCGGATCACCGCAATCGAGGCGTCACGCATCGCCTGGTACTCGCGGTCGGTCAGCGTCTGGGCCGGGGCCACCGTAATGGAGTCGCCCGTGTGCACACCCATGGGGTCAAAGTTCTCAATCGAGCAGATGATGATGACGTTGTCCTTCAGATCGCGGACAACCTCCATCTCGTACTCCTTCCAGCCGAGTACGCTCTCCTCCAGCAGACACTCGTGCACCGGCGACAGGTCCAGCCCGCGGGACAGAATCTCCATCAGCTCTTCGCGGTTATAGGCAATGCCGCCGCCTGAGCCGCCCAGCGTGAACGACGGGCGAATCACAATCGGAAAGCCGATCTTGCCGGCAAACTCCAGACCGTCGCGAATGTTATTCACCAGCGATGACTTGGGCATGTCAAGGCCGATCTTGTTCATCGCATCCTTGAAGAGCAGGCGATCCTCGGCCTTCTTGATGGCCTCGAGCTTGGCGCCGATCAGCTCCACGCTGTAGCGCTCCAGCACGCCCTTCTCCGCCAGGTCTACGGCCAGGTTCAGCGCGGTCTGCCCGCCTACCGTGGGCAGCAGCGCAAAGACGCCTGCGTTTGGAGCCAGCATCTCGGACTCGACCCGGATGATCTCTTCCACATAGGCCGGCGTCAGTGGCTCGACGTAGGTGCGGTCGGCGACGCCGGGGTCCGTCATGATGGAGGCCGGGTTGGAGTTCACCAGCACCACCTCGTAGCCCTCAGCCTTCAGCGCCTTGCACGCCTGCGTGCCGGAGTAGTCGAACTCCGCCGACTGGCCGATCACAATCGGCCCCGAGCCGATCACTAGAATCTTCGCGAGGTCAGTCCTGCGTGGCATTTATCTAGTCTTCTTCTCTCAACCTGTTTTTGCAGTTCCG
>JAGWNX010000144.1 GCA_028872955.1 Acidobacteriota bacterium | reverse complement strand
AGCGTGGCCGACGCATTCTGCGCCCTGCCAACTACGCGCAGGGAACGCCGGGCTTCGGCTTCTACCAGGGCGAGCTCGCCACGGGCCAAAGCTTTGCCGTCATCAATCTGCAGGGCCGCGTCTTCATGTCGTCGTGCGACGATCCCTTTCGCACGGCAGACGAGTTGTTATCGCAAATCACGGCAAATGTCATACTGGTTGACTTCCACGCTGAGGCGTCTTCTGAGAAGGTCGCCCTGGGCTGGTATCTCGATGGCCGCGTGACGGCAGTGCTGGGCACGCACACGCACATTCCCACGGCGGACCAGCGCATCCTGCACCACGGAACCGCTTACCAGACGGACGTGGGCATGTCGGGCCCGTACGACTCGGTGATTGGCGTGGAGACGGAGATGATCCTGCAGCGCTTCCTTACCGGCATGCCAGCCAGGTTTGAAGCGGCGAAGGGGAATCCGAAGATGTGCGCCACGTTGATCGCCTGCGACGGAGCAACGGGCCGCGCGCACCATGTGCAGCGCATCATGCTGGGCGAGTAGATACGCCGCGCGAGTCGTCGCTACTGTTGCGGAGTCACCCGCACCACGTTGGCGCGGCAGCTACGCACGCTCTGGCAGGCCTGCGGGGTAAGGTCCTTAGCCAGGCAAACCTCCACAGCCGTCAGCCGATTGTTTCCACAGCTGACCGCAAAGGCCGCGCGCGGATACGACGGATTCGCTGCGGCGAAGGCATCAAGAATCTGCACCGGCGGCAGCACCAGTTCGTGGTCCACATGCTGCAGCTGCGCGGGCACATGCACGGCACGATACGCCCTGCGGATGAGGCTGAAGTAGGCGTCCGCATCGTACGGCGTACAGGTGCCGTGCGTCTGCCACTCGTGGCGGACAAGTCCAGCATTCGGAATCATGTCGGTGTATGCCCGCGCATCGCGCGGCCCGGGACGCATGCCGCAGTGTTCGGGATACGTGCCATCGTCTCGCTGCGGCCACATGCCATGCACAATCAGGCCCGGATGCGCGGCACACTCCTCACTGCCCGGATGGGTGGAGCAAAACTCCGGTGACCAGGAGAGGTTGAGCAGGTAGAAGTCATAGTCTGCACGGGACTGCGCCTGTGCCGCCGCCGGAGATGCCGTGGACTGCGCCTGAGCGAACTCTGCCGTCTGCGACGGTTTGGGCCCGCACCCGGTCATAGCGATCAGCGCGGCAATAGCGATCCAACGGCGTAGCGCAAGACGCATGGCAATCCTCTCCTGCTTGCTGCACTCTACACCAACGGCACAACGCGCTGTGCGCAGGGCACATGCCTCCTATAGACTTGCCCACGATCATGGAAACCCCGAAGCTCTCCCGCCGCACATTTCTGCAAGCCACCACTGCCACCGCTCTCGCCGCGCAGATTGCTCCTGTTCTAGCGCAGCCTGCAACACCGTCCCCTGCTGCCGCATACCCGGAGCTTGGCACGCCCATTCCAGACGACGGCTGGAGCCTTTGGCTGGATCACGATGCGCGCTGGCAGGAGGACACGCTGCACCTGCCCGAGGACGTGCTGCAACGGGCCGATGGCACGGTGACCGGAGGCGGCCAGCCGCTACCGGTGAATCCGCCCACCGGCGGTTGGCAGGTGCTCTCCCCTGGCGCGGGCAAGGTGGTTACGCTGCCTGCCACGGTGGAGCAGCACCACTGGGCGCAGTACGGCCAGCGGCCCTATACGCCAGAGGAGTACCGCTATGCGGCAGACGATTCCATTCCCCAGAACGGAGCCTACCTCGGTGTCTCCTGGTGGTACCGTGCCATCGACATTCCAGCCACAGCCACCGGCAAGCGCGTCTTTCTGCATATCCGCGGAGCGCACCTGCGGGCTGAGGTGTACCTGAATCAGAAGCTGGTCGGCTACTCCATCAT
>JAGWNX010000082.1 GCA_028872955.1 Acidobacteriota bacterium | reverse complement strand
TCATTGGGCCGGTGATGCAGCCGTCCGCTGATGCCCATCATCGTCGTCAGGTGCTCCAGCAGCGCGCGATCCAGCGCTGGCTTGGGCTTGGTGCCCAGGTTGGCGATGTCGTGGGCAATCTCAATGTTGCCCATGGCAGAGAGCGTGGGCAGCAGATTGAACCGCTGGAAGATAAAGCCGATGCGCGCGCGACGCAGACGTGTCCGCTCGCCATCACTCAGCCCGGAGAAGTCGGAGCCGTCAATCACCACACTGCCCGTGGTCGCCGGGGTAAGCCCGCCCAGAATGTGAAACAGGGTCGACTTGCCCGAGCCGGAGGGACCCACGATCGCGATAAACTCACCGCGCTCGACCGTAAAGCTGACGTTGCGCAGTGCCTCCACCTCTACCTTGCCGGTGCGGTAGGTCTTACCCAGGTTGCGAACCTGAATGATGGGCTCGGCAGAGCCGGCGGGCGAGTGCGATCGGTTGGGAGCTGCGGTCGTGGTGGGCGCCATGGATTCCTTTTCAGTTTATCGTGGACCAGAGGCAGCTAATGCGAATTCCGGAAATTTTGCTGTATGCCCTGCTCGGGTGGAGTGCTTTAGGCGGCCTCGGCATCACGCTCTCCTGGCTGCGCCGTGAGCGCCCCCAGGCGCTGCGGCACCTGGGCTGGCTGGCTGCGGTCTGGGTGTTGTACCTGGGCGTGCTGGTCAGCGTCTCGCTGCTCACACCACTCCGACGCGTGGCTCCGGGGCAGGACCGATGCTTTGGCAGCCTCTGCTTTGCCGTCACCGGGGTGCAGTGGCTTACGCCCTACCGCGGTCGCGATGCCGAGCCCGACGACAGTCGCCTGCTCCGCGTGAGCGTGCGCATCAGCAACCACGACTCCGGCGCTGCCCAGCGCAACCTGCACATGCAGGCCTACCTGCTGGACTCCCACGGCAACCACTGGGAGCAGGTGCCCGGGCTGAGCGGGAATGCCCTGACCACCCCGGTGGCAGCGCAGCGCAGCGTGCTGAGCCAGCCGGTCTTCAAGGTGCCGGGCGGGGTCAACCTGGTCGGACTGGTCCTGACCCAGGGCGACTGGCAGCTCACCCGCCTCGTGATTGGCGACCCGGACAGTCTGCTGCACCGGCCCGCAGTGGTCCCCCTGCCCCCACCTCCCGCTACGACGGCGCTCGTGCCGAGGACAGCAGGGCGTGCAGCGTCACATCCTCCAGGAAGCTGATCTCCAGCCGCAGCTCCACCACCTGGCCAAACTCCGCGCGGCGGCGCATGTGTTTGCGGCACATGCACAGGTAGGTCAGGGCCAGGTGCGCACCGCGTGTCAGCTCCACCCCGGCACCAAGAATGGCGGTATACAGCTCTACGGCGCTGCTGAGTTGCGCCTCAAAGCAGATCTCCACCTGCGTCGGGAGCACGCTGCGGCGATCGGTAATCCAGCAACCACACTGGGTCAGCGCCGTGCTTAGGCTGGCCAGCACCTGGGTGCGCTCCTGGTAACTAAAGGACTGTATCTCAATGGTCTGCATCGTCGTCGTCGCACCTGCCCTGGAAGGTTCCTGCACCTGACTGCGGCAACCTACGGCCCGCAGTTGCCGTCCTAGCGTTCATCGGTTGCAGCCTGCTGTCCCGTGATGCGTGCCGCGCACTCTGGTCACGTGACGTACGGGTGTAGGCTGGGGTGTAAGCACGCCGCACACAACCAGAAAGCGGTGGCAGATGGGGAATGATGTGATTCTTGGAATTGGTACGGATCTGATTGAAACGGAGCGGATTGCAACCAGCATCACGCGCTACGGCAACCGCTTTCTGCACCGCGTCTTCACCGCCGGCGAGATCGCTTACTGTCAGCAGCGGAAGAATGCCGTAGAGAGCTTTGCCGCCCGCTTTGCCGCCAAAGAAGCCGGAGCCAAGGCGCTTGGCACCGGCATCAGCCGCGGCGTTCAATGGCGAGAGATCGAGGTCGTTCGCAAGCCGGGCCATCGGCCTATGCTGGTCTGGCATGGGCGCGCCGCCGAGCGTGCGGCCACCATGGGTATTGAGCACACCCACCTGAGCCTGACCCACAGCCGCACCACCTCGATGGCCGTCGTTGTTCTGGAAGGCCGCCCGGTCATCCCCCAACGCTGAGTTGCCGTCCTAGCCCGGTGCCGGCTACTGCCAACGCGCAACGCAATGGCACCGGCTCCCCCGTGGCGCCAATGCCATTGCGTTGGCGCCCGGCAACAGACGCAGCTGCCTCACCCTCCTGCTCCCACCCTCCTGCCGCTGCGGCCTCAGCGGGCCTCTTTCCTGCGGTCCCGAATTTCACGCAGGCTCCAAGTCGCGCTGGGTTATTCTGGTGCGGTAGGGCCTTGGTTTGCTGTCACATCGGACACTCGCAGGAGGATGCCGACGTAGCCGCCAACGGTCGGCAACAGGTCTGTGCGCCGGGAAGTCGAAGGGGGAGCTATGCCCAGTCAGCAGGAAGTCAAATGGTCACAGCTCAAGGTCGGGTCGATCGTTGTGATCTCGTCGGTCCTCCTGACCGCGCTCCTCTTCCTAATGACCAGCGCAGCCGGCATCGGCATCTTCTCCAACCGGCTTACCTTCACGGCCTACTTCGCCAACTCGGCCGGACTGAAGGACGGTGCGCCCGTCGCGCTGAACGGCGTCTCGATCGGCGATGTGAAGACCGTCACCGTTGTGGATGAACCGAACCGCCATCAGACTCCGGTCAAGGTGGTGATGAAGATCAATGCGAAGTACGGCACGGCGCTGCATCAGGGTGCACGCGCTGCCCTGGACTCGGTCGGCATCCTGGGCGACACGATTGTCGATATTACAAATCCCTCGCTCACCAGCCCGCTGCTGCATGATGGCGACGAGATCAGCACCAGTGAGACACCCAGCCTGACCGATGTCGTCAAGTCCAGCCAGGACACCATGACCAGCATGAATAGTGCTCTGGGCAAGCTGAACACCATGCTTGCGAATATGCAGAATGGGCAAGGCTCCGCAGGTCAGTTGATGACCAACCCTGCGCTGTACAACCAGACTACCGCCGCCGTCACGCAGTTGAACAAGCTGATCAAGGGGCTGAACGAAGGGCGCGGAAGCGCCGGCAAGCTGATTGCGGATGACACGATGTACAACCGGCTGAACGATGCCGCCAGCAAGCTGGACGCGATGATGACAGCGCTGGATGAGGGTAAAGGCTCCGCAGGCATGCTGCTGAAGGATTACTCGCTCTACAAGAACCTGAACTCCACGTTGGCGCATGCGAACTCGCTGCTGGCCGATGCCGACGCGGGCAAGGGTGGCCTGGGGCTGATGCTGAAGGATGCCAGGTTTCGCCAGGACCTGAGCACCACGCTCAGCAACGTGAGCACGCTGGTGGGCAACATCAACGCGGGCAAGGGTAGCCTGGGCAAACTGGCCACCGATGACCAGATGTACACCAATCTGAATACCCTGATGACCAGCAGCACCTCGCTGGTGACCGCAATCCGGCAGGACCCGAAGAAGTACCTGAGCATCAAGCTCAAGATCTTCTAGCCTGCACCGCGGCGCCCCTCCCGCAACCCTCTTCCGCCCCCTCCCAAAGATGCGCCACGGGCTATTTTGACTGGCGAGATTGCCCTGGGTAGGCCATATTCGCCCCTCCGGCACCGGACTGGCTGAGAAAGTAGCGTTCTGAGCGGGTCCAGACTGCCACGAAGGTGGCAGAAAGTCGCGTCAGCTTCTACAATGGCAACAGGATTCGAAACCCCACAGAGTTGCTCGCAAGTACCGGCGACCCGCTATGGTCGCCAGCGAGAATTAAGGAAACGCATGAAGTTGAGCAGGTTTGGCCGGATTTCAATGGCCTTCGTAGCACTGTTAGCGATGGGTCTGGGCATGACGGCGTGCGGTGGTGGCACGGTCGGTTACATGTGGGTGCTTGGTACGCAGTACAACCAGATCAGCGGCTTCAAGATCGACGACTACACGGGTAACCTGACGACCATGGTGGGCTCGCCGTACTCCTCAGGCGGCACCAATCCAATTGCGATCGTGGTACGGCCCGGTGGTCATTACGTCTACGTCGTGAACAAGGGCATCCCGGCTACTTCAACCAGCCCCGCAGTGGGTGGCAACATCGCTGAGTTCTCTGTGGGTGGCGATGGCGTGCTGACCTTCCAGGCCAGCTATACCTCGCAGGGTTCCACGCCGGTCTGGGCAGTGATGGACACCACGGGCAGCTACCTCTACGTGCTCGATCAGGTCTCGCCCGATAATGTGCACGGCGATATCACGGTGTTCTCCATCGCGTCCGACACCGGCCGCCTGTCGTTGGTTCCCAACCAGCAGCTCAAGAATTCGAACGGCACGCAGCTGAACTACTTCCCGGTGGGCATCAAGCCGACCACCATGCGTCTGACGGGTGCAAGCTGCCTGTTCACGCTGGACTCCGCAGACAACACCCTGTTCCCGTACTCGGTAAGCAGCGGCGGTCAGCTGAACCTGGTGGCGAACTCCACCATTACCACCCAGGCGGTCAAGGCGACCTCGCTCAGCGCCAGCGGCAGCTACCTCTACATTACCGACGCCGGTGCGACGCCCAACGCCTCGCAGATTCTGCCCTACTCGGTCGGCAGCTCGTGCTCGCTCAACTCGGTGACGGGCGGCGCAGTGGCCAACCTGCCGCTGACGGCGAACCCGGTCTACTCGTTCACGGACTCGAAGAACAAGTTCTTCTATGTGCTCAACCAGTCCTCGACCAACTCGCTGAACCCCAGCAGCTCCATCTCGTTCTTCAACATCCTGTCGAACGGTCAGCTGCAGGCCAATGGTGACCCCAACAATCCGTACCCGGTGGGCAGCGGCCCGGTCTGCATGGCAGAGGACCCGACCAATCAGTACATGTACATCTCCAGCAGCGTCTCGAACACGGTGACCGGCAAGCTGCTGAACCAGAACACCGGCCAGCTCTCTGACCTGACTCGCGGAAGCTCCTTCCCGTCCGCGGAGATGCCGTCCTGTATGGCTATCAGCGGTTCGACCAGCCCCTAGGCTCTGGAATCGTTGAGACTGCACCTGGAGTGCAGACCCGGCCGCATTTGGGTCTGCACTCTTTCCGTCGATTGAGTTTTCTTGAGGGGCGTTGGAACGGCAAGAGCCCCGGAGTAAAGGCGTGCATGAAGTGGAATAAGATAGGCCGCGGCAGTCTGGCCTCGATCGTAAGCGTGGCGATGGGATTGGGTCTTACGGCGTGCAGCAAGACCTACACGGTCGGCTACGTCTATATGACGACCGCCAAGGCGAATCCCGGCCTGATGAACGGTTACGAGGTGGACTACCAGTCCGGCACGCTGAATGTACTGACGGATTCGCCGATTCCAACCAACGGCCGCAATCCGGTCACGGTAGTCGCTGCGCCCAATGGCCATTTCCTGTATGTGCTGAACCATGACGACTCGACCGTAACGGACTTTGCCATTGGTACGGACGGCAAGGTGTACCCGCAGGCGGTCTACAACATCGGCAGCGGCACCAACAGTCCAACGCTTCCGACCTTCCCCACGGCCGGCTCCATCGATCCCTCGGGCAAGTTCCTGTACGTCACCTTCACCTATCAGGGCGGCTACACCACGGCTCTGCCGGGACCCGGCGGCATCGCGGTGTTCCCCATCAACAGCGACAACACGCTGGGCAAGCCCAGCACCGTCAACGCCGGCCGCAACCCGGTGGCGATTACGGCGACGAACAGCAACCACTTCGTCTATGTCGTTGATCAGGACTCTGCCACCACGCAGAACCTGCTGGCCTTCACGGCCAACACCACCACCGGCCTGCTGACGCCGCTGCCCGGCGTGACCATCAACAACACCAATGCGGCCTCCACAGGCTTCGCCTCCGGCGTAACGCCCAACGCCATCCTACAGGATGCCAGCTCGCAACATCTCTACATCACGGACCAGGCCAGCAATCAGGTGTTGACCTACTCCATCGGCTCCACCGGCGTACCTACGCTCATCGCGACGGCACCGACCGACGCCGGTCCGGATGGCCTGACGATTGACGTGACGGGCAAGTTCCTCTTCGTCGTCAACTACACGGCGGGCACCATCAGCGGCTACACCTTCGGCTCCAACGGCCAGCCGGTCCCCTCCACGGTGGCCGCAAGTGTGCAGGCCGGCACTGGGCCCACCTGCATCACGACCATCGGTGTGCCGACCAATGCGAACCCCTCGCACGCCGTGTATGTGTACGTTTCGAACCAGCTCAGCAACAACATCACCGGGCTGCAGATGAATACCACCACCGGTGCGCTGGAGCTGATCCAGAACACACCGTTCTCCGGCAGCGCGCTGCCGACCTGCATCACCAGCGTCCCGTCGTTCCGCTAACCGGAGCAGCTGGACGAAACACGATTCGATTTTTGCGGGCTTCAAAGCCTCGCAGTGAAGGAAGCAGTGATGAACTTCAAGAAACTTACCAGCCGCGTCGTGGCCTCGGCCGTTACCGCAGGAGCCGTACTCGGCCTCTCCTCCTGCACGCTGGACTACACGGTAGCCTATGTGTACGCAACGGCCTCCAACAAGGGTGCTGCGGGTGTCATCAACCAGTACGGGGTGGACTTGTTCACCGGCGCACTCATCCGCATTGGCACGCCCGTCGCAACAGGCGTCAACCCGGTGGCGATCGTAGCTACCTCCAACGGCCTGTACGTCTACGTGCTCAACCATGATGACTCGACCGTGCAGGAGTTCGCGGTCCAGGCTGATGGCTCGCTGGCCTCCAAGGGCACCACGGCGCTGACCGTCGGCACGTATCCGACGGCCGCTGCCATCGATCAGCAGGGCAAGTTCCTGTACGTCACCTACACGTACCAGACCGGCTACTCGGCCTCCAACCCCGGCCCTGGCGGCGTGGCTATCTTCCCCATCGGCTCGGACTACTCCCTGGGTACGCCGACCGCGGTGAAGGTGGGCAACAACCCGGTAAGCGTGGTGGCCAGCAACTTCAATAACTACGTCTACGTCCTGGACCAGGAGACGGCACCCAACGCGGCCGTCCTCGGCTTTGCGGAGACGCCGAGCTCCGGCGCGCTGACGCCGCTCGCCGGCACCACCATCTCCACCGTCGGCGGCAAGACCGTAGCAACCGGCTACAGCGCAGGCACCACGCCCAGCGCAATTGCTGAGGATCCCACGGCACGCTGGGTCTACGTGACCGATCAGGCCACCAACCAGCTCTACGGCAAAGTGGTCCAGAGCAACGGCTCGCTGCTGCCCATGGTGAATGGCCCATTCGCAACCGGTCTCTTCCCCGTGGCGCTCACCATTGACCCGCGCGGCAAGTACCTCTTCACGGTCAACTACAACGCCAGTTCGGTTGGCGCGTATGCCATCGATCTGGCGACCGGCAATCCCAGCGGCACGGCCGGCTCGACTTCGGTCAGCACCAAGACGAATCCGACCTCTATCTCCATCGAACCGGCGCTGGGCATCTACGCTTACATCACCAACAGCGCAGACGGCTCTCTCACCGGCGAGAAGATGGACCCGCACACCGGCGCCCTTGGCGAGGTGCAGGGTTCCCCCTTCCCCGCGACCGGCACCGTCACGGCAGTGGCGACGGTAGCGAACGGCGCACACGCTACCCAGATCGTGCAGCCCTAGCCCACCTCGACAGCCAACGAGCAAAGCCCCGCTGCGGCGGGGCTTTGTTGCGTTCCGGGGTAGCGTTCCATCTGTCGCGCCCGCAGCCTAGCCGCGGCGCCTGGAGCCGAAGCGATTCAGAATGGCCTTACGCCCGGGATTCTCGACGAAGTGCAGGGTAAAGAACGCCAGCCCAAGGATGGCGATGTACGAGAGCCAGGGCTCCAGCGCAGCCAGATGCAGCCGTTGCGGCAGATGGTATTTGTGGATGAGCAGAAACATGTTGAAGTGCAGCAGATAGAGCGCAAAGGTGGCCTCGCCGATGAGCACAATCGGCTTGATGGAGAAGAGTGAGGCGATTGGGTTGGGGCCGGCCAGACCCAGAATCATCAGGCAGAAGAGCGGCACCAGGAACCCGCCGTGCAGGATGAGGTAGGGCACATGCCGGACCGCGCCGGTGTAGAAGAACGCCACAAACAAGCCAAACGACGCGAGCGCCACCCAGAAGCGCTGCCAGCGTGACATGGGAAGCAGCGGATGCAGGCGGCCCAGCGCGACTCCAGAGAGAAACGTGCAGACATACGGCGGTGGCGTGTACTTCAACAAGCGCAGCAGATAGCTGGAGGTGTAGCGGTTGGCCGGGGCGGCCAGGTGGTCCGGATTGAAGTAGCCGTAGAGCAGGTGCGGCAGCATGCCGAAGCACCAGAGCCCCAGAATCAGTGCGATCAGCCTGCCCGGCGTATCCAGCCAGTGCATGCGGCGTGCCCAGGCGTACAGCAGAAATGGGAACGCGAAGTAAAACATCACCTCGCAGGAGAGGGTCCAGGCCACGGTGTTGCCAAAGGTGGCCAGCTTGGGGCTCCAGCCCTGCAGCAGCAGCGGCGTAAGCACAACACCGCGCCAGAACTCGGCATGCGAGCGTGCCCCCCACTCGTCCCGCAGCATGTCAAAGGAGAGCACCAGCACCAGCAGGTACACCGGGTACAGTCGCGAAAAGCGCGCCACCCAGAAGTCGCGCTTGCTGAGCGTCAGCGCGCGATCCGAGTAGTTGTACGTCAGAATGAATCCGGAGATGAGGAAGAAGCAGCCCACAAAGACGAACGAGTTGTCGATGATGGGATACAGCGGCCCCAGATGGGGCGGTGTGAAGTGAAACAGAACGATGCCCAGCGCCAGCACCGTGCGGATGCCGGTCAGCGCTGGCAGCTGCGGCTTGCGGCCGGGCCTGGGGCCTGCGATCGGCGGCGTAGCGTGCTCGAATTGCGGCGGATCAGGATCGCGGACAGTCATCGTCATCGGAATCAGGCAGGTGCAACGGAGCGCTGGTGCCTGCTATGTTAGACCCGCATCGTGCGGCTTCGACGCGTCATCTGGTTCCCTTGGCTGCAAAAACAGCCTGGCCTCGGTCACGTGCGGCAGGTACAGCGGGCAGTGCCGGCCGCGCTGGAAACGAGCAAACCCAGCGCCAGCCATCTCGCTAAGCCGTCACCAGCGAACCCAGTTGCTCGCCGCTCACCACACGCACAATGTTGCCCTCTTCCCGCATGGAGAAGACCATCATCGGCATGTTGTTGTCCTTGCACAGGGAGACGGCGGTCTGGTCCATGACGCGCAGGTTGAGCCGCTGAATGTCAGAGTAGGTAATCGTCTCCAGGCGCGTCGCGGTCGGGTCGGTCTTGGGGTCGGCGGTGTAGATGCCGTCCACCGAGGTGGCCTTCAGCAGAATGTCTGCCTTGATCTCCATGGCGCGCAGGCTGGCGGCCGTATCCGTAGAGAAGAACGGATTGCCAGTGCCGGCCGCGAAGATGACGATGCGGCCCTTCTCCAGGTGGCGCATGGCCCGGCGGCGGATGTACGGCTCCGTCACCTGGTGCATGGCAATCGCAGACATCACGCGGCAGTACAGGCCCAGCTTCTCAATCGCATCCTGCAGCGCGATCGCGTTGATGACGGTCGAGAGCATGCCCATGTGGTCTGCCGCAACGCGATCCATATCAATGGCCTGCTGCGCGACGCCGCGGAAGAAGTTGCCTCCGCCCACGACGATGGCCACCTGGCAGCCCAGCCGGTGCACGGCAGCAATCTCTGCGGCGACCTTGTGAATGAAGACTGCGTCAATGCCAAACCCTTTGCCGGCGGCCAGGGCTTCTCCTGAGATTTTGAGCAGGACTCGCTTGTACATGTTGAACCCTAGTATCGCACGCGAGTGCAAAAGATTGCTCTACCCTGCCCGAGGGATAGCACACCCGAGCCGGGAACCAATTTGCACAGATTTCGTATCTTTCCACGAGCCGCGCGATACCATGGCGGCCAGAGGTGACGTATGCAAAGCCAAATTACGGGCACCACCATGCCGGTGCTCGAGTGCCTGCTGCAGCCCGGCGAATCCTTAATCAGCGAGGCCGGCGAGCTGAGCTGGATGTCCAGCTCCATTCAGATGACCACGCACACCCAGATGGCCGGTGGCGGCGGATTCTTCGGTGCCTTCAAGCGGGTCGTCGCTGGAGGCACCCTGTTCATGACCGAGTACCAGGCCTTCGGCGCACCCGGCGAGGTCGCCTTTGCCGCCAAGGTGCCGGGCCACATTGTGCCCGTGCCGGTGGGCAACGGCTACGAGTACATGGTGCACCGGCACGGCTTTCTGTGTGCCACACCGCAGGTACAACTCACGCTCGGCTTTCAGCAGTCGCTGGGCGCAGGCATCTTTGGCGGCGATGGCTTCATCCTGCAGCGCATCACCGGCAACGGCACGGCCTGGCTTGAGCTCTCCGGCGAGCTGGTGGCCCGCGACCTGCAGCCCGGTGAGATGCTCCGCGTTCACCCCGGCCACGTCGGAGCGTTCCAGACCAGCGTCAGCTTCCAGATCGTCACCGTGCCGGGCATCAAGAACATGATCTTCGGCGGCGACGGCATCTTTCTGGCCGCCCTTACCGGCCCCGGACGCGTCTGGCTGCAGACGCTGCCCATCGCGCGCCTGGCGCATCAGCTGCAGGAGTATCTGCCCCGCGAGGATCGTCGGCAGGACGTCCAGAGCGGCATCGTCGGCGGGGTGGTTGGCTCCATCCTGCGCGGCATGGAGTAGGCGCGCCGTCGCCCAGGGCAGACGAGCCTCCGCGGCCCGGGCCACGGAGGCTCACCCA
>JAGWNX010000081.1 GCA_028872955.1 Acidobacteriota bacterium | reverse complement strand
CGGACGCCTGCCCATCACCTTCTACAGCAGCGTGCAGGACCTGCCCGACTTTACCAACTACGCTATGCAGGGCCGCACGTACCGCTACTTTGCCGGAACGCCGCTGTATCCCTTCGGCTATGGCCTGAGCTACACCAGCTTCGCGTACAGCAATCTGAAGCTCAACTCCAAGGTAGCCCGGGCCGGTGACCCGGTCGTCGTGGAGGCCACCGTAACCAACACCGGCAAGGTTCGCGGCGATGAGGTGGCTGAACTCTATGTCACTCCCCCGGCAGCCAATGGCCTTATCCGGGAGTTGCGCGGCTTCCAGCGCGTCACCCTGGCGCCGGGCGCCTCGACCACCGTACGCTTCCTGCTGGATGCGCGCGACCTGAGTTCCGTGGCGGCCGATGGCACGCGGTCGCTCGTACCCGGCAGCTACAGGCTCTACGTCGGCGGCTCGCAACCGGGCGGACCGGCCAAGGGGCTGGACGGCAGCTTCAGCATTACCGGTACCATGGCGCTTCCTCGCTAGCGCCATGGTGCAGCCGGGCAACGGCCCACTCGGGTTGGGTGCAGGACAGGCCGGACTCACGCTTTCGTCGTAGGTCTCCCCTGTCGTTCTTCGGCTATCATGCAAGAGCGAGTACCGGGCCCCGCAGCATGTTGCCACTCTCATGGAAACTCAGGTTGCTCTCATCGTCGGAGCCGTGCTGCTTCTCTGCGGCTGCATCAGCTTCCTGATCGTTCGCATCACGAACCCCATCTTCCAGGGGCTCGGATGGATCGCAGGCGCGTTCGCCTGTGGCTCTGCGGCGGCCGGCAGTCTCGCCTTCCTCTACGATCGCCACCCGGTCTTCACCATGTACACGGCAGACACGCTCATTCTGCTTGCCTTTGTGCTGGTCAACATCGCAGTTCTCGAGCTGGTGCATCAGCATCCACCACGGCCCATCTTCGGATTCCTGACGCTTCCTTTGCAGGTGATCCTGATGGCAATCCTCGAGGCGATGCACCAGCATCACATGGCTGCCGTCATTCCCCTGGGCATCGCAGTAGCGCTGGTCTCGCTGCACTCCGCCTCCCAGCTTCGCCGCAACATTCAGCCCGGTCTGCAGGCTCCAGCCTGGCTGGCAACTGCGATTCTGCTCGGGCTGACCGGGTTCAACCTGGCCCGCAGCTTCATCACCTGGCAACTTCGCCACAGCCTTTCGCCAGATGGGCCCAACCCGTGGCAGTTCCAGAGTGTGGTGGTCTTTTTGGGTGCCGCGCTCGGCATCGGCTTTTCCACCTTCTGGATGATCAGTACCCGGATGCGCGTCCTGCTGGAGCAGGCGGCTTATACCGACGCGCTCACCGGCATCCTGAATCGACGCTCCTTCGAACCTTGCTTTCAGCATGAGCTGCTGCGCTGCTCACGCACAGGAGAGCCGCTCTCGATGCTGCTCATCGACCTGGACCACTTTAAAGAGGTGAACGACCACTTCGGTCACGAGAGCGGCGATCTCGTACTTCAAGCTGTGGTGGAGCGGCTTCGCGACTCGGTGCGCAACATCGACGTCGTTGCGCGCTGGGGCGGAGAAGAGTTCTGCGCTCTGCTACCGGCCGCAAATGCCGAGGCGGCGGAGCTGGTGGCGCAGCGCATTCGCCGCAAGGTGGAGGGCCTGAAGCTGCCCCGGCCTACGCCACGCCGGGAGTCCTCAGTCAGTGCGACCGAGGTCATCTCCGTGACGGTGAGCATCGGCGTCACCACCTATCGCGGTCCTGAGGACTCGATGGAGGCCATGTTCCGCCGCTGCGATGCCGCGCTCTACACGGCCAAGGCCGAGGGGAGGAACTGTGTGGTCAGCTCCTCGATCCATGGCGCACACGTGCAGACCAGGGCGAACTAGCCCCGCCGCGCAGCCGCCTCACGCAGGCGTGTCGCAGCACTCTCCGGCGTAATATCGCGCTGCGGCGAACCCAGCAGCTCAAAACCCACCATAAACTTGCGCACGGTTGCCGAACGCAGCAGCGGCGGATAGAAGTGTGCGTGGAAGTGCCACTCCGGATACTCCTGCCCGTCGCAGGGCTGCGGGTGCAGGCCCATGGAGTACGGGAACGGCGTATCGAAGACCTGGTCGTAGGTGGCGGTGATCTGCTGCAACGCATCGGCAAAGGCGTCGCGCTCGGCCTCGGTCATCTCCTGCAGGCGGCCCAGGTGGCGCTGCGGCAGCACCATCACCTCAAACGGCCACACAGCCCAGTACGGCACCAGCACCACAAAGTGCTCATTTTGCAGCACAATGCGCTCGGCGAGTTTCAGCTCCAGCTCGCGGTAGGCGCACAACAGGCAGCAGCCATGCTGTTGCAGGTATGCCCGCTGCCCTGCCCGCTCGGCCAGAATCTCGTTGGGCAGCGAGCGGCTGGCCCAGATCTGCCCGTGCGGATGCGGGTTGCTGGCGCCCATCATGGAGCCGCGGTTCTCAAAGATCTGCACGTAGCGGATGTCGTTGCGCGCGCCAAGTTCCTCGGCCTGCGCGGTCCACAGGTCCACCACCTGGCGAATCTCCGCCACCGACATCTTTGCCAGCGTGAGGTCATGCCGCGGGGAGAAGCAGAGGACGCGACACGTGCCACTCTCGCCCTCGCTGACCAGCAGCCCCTTGCCCTGCTCGTCCTCGTGGAACTCCGGCACGTCGCCCTTCAGCGCGGCGTAGTCGTTCTCAAACACGTAGGTGCTGGTGTAGGCGTCGGTCACGGCACCACCGGCTCGCTTGTTGCCTGGGCACAGGTAGCACTCAGGATCGTACTGCAGGGCCGCGGGCGTCATGGTCTTCTCGGTCTGCCCCTGCCATGGGCGCTGCGTGCGGTTCGGGGAGACGAGGACCCACTCCTGCTTGAGCGGGTTGTAGCGGCGATGTGGCTCGGTCAACGTAAGCGTTTTCATTCTGCACCCAAAGATTTCTTTGCCAGGGCCAACGCTCCATCGCTCGGAGCGCACACGAAGCAGTCGGCATCGATGCCCGTAGCGGCCTTGTAGCCTGCCTTCACGGCGGTCACAAACTCCTCTGCCCTGCCCGCCTCCACCAGGTTGACGGTGCAGCCACCAAAGCCGCCGCCGGTGATGCGTGCCCCCAGGCAGCCATCGATGGCATTGGCGATCTCGACCAGCGTGTCTACCTCGTCGCAGCTCGCGCCAAAGTCATCGCGGAAGCTGACGTGGGCCTGCTTCATCAGATTGCCAAAGGCCACCACGTCGCCAGCCAGCAGCACCTGCCGGGCTGCCAGCACCCGCGCATTCTCCGTGATGATGTGGCGACAGCGCTTCAGGCTCGCCTCGCTCATCTGATCGGCACAAGCCTCCAGATCGGCCAGGGTCGCATCGCGCAGCAGCTCAACTCCGGGGCGCCTCTGCGCAATCACGGCCTGGCCCGTCTCCACCTCGTCGCGCCGGTCACCATACTCCCCGCCTGCCAGCTGGTGCTTCACCATGGAGTTGCAGATGACGACGCGAATGCTCTCCGGCAGCGGCAGCAGATCATAGGTCATGGCGCGGCAGTCAATCATCATGGCGCGATTCTCTACGCCACCGGCCACCACAAACTGATCCATAATGCCGGTCTTGGCACCGACGTACTCATTCTCTGCACGCCGACAGACCGTTGCCACCCGTTCCAGCGGCAGCTCCAGCCCCAGATAACCGGCCAGAGCCAGCAGCGTTGCCACCTGGATGGAGGCCGAGGAGCTGAGTCCGGCACCTAGAGGAACATCGCCCGAGAGCGTCATGTTGAAGCCCTTCAGGGCCACGCCGTCCTGCTGCAGCACCCACGCCACACCGGCCGGATAGTCGTACCACTCGCCGTGGGATTCGAGCGGAATCGCGTTCAGATCCAACTCCGCCTCCTGCTCAAAGTTGGCGCTGTAGAAGACCGCCTTGTTGTCTGAGCGCGGGGTGAGCAATGCCAGGGTGCGGAACCCGATCGCCATTGGCATCACGAGTCCGCCAGTGTAATCGGTGTGCTCGCCTATTAGATTTACCCGTGCCGGTGCAAACGCCACACTGGTCTCGTTGCCCCAGCGTTCGCGATGATTTTGCACCGCACGCAACTCACTCGCCGTCATCATTGCCAATCCTTCAAGTTATGCATGCTGCTTGCCGGTTCTCGCCAAATCATACTTGATTTTCGGTCTTGCAAAACTGGTGTCGGCGCGTTCTTGCGGGCGGGCCCTCTCTCTACTCCTCGCGTAGGACCTCCAGTGGCTTTTGCCCCAACACCCGGTGGCTGGCCAGCCAGCCAGTTCCCACGGTCAGCAGCGAGACCCCCGCCAGCGCCAGCAGGTTCCAGCCCAGGGCGAGATGATACTCCACCGTCATGCGACGCAGCAGCACCTCGGCCACGGCATTGGCAAAGCCCAGGCCAACGATGCCGGCCACCAGACCAAGCACGGCAAACTCGATAGAGAAGACTGCGGCAATCCGGGCTCTGGTGGCACCCAGGGTCTTCAGCACCACAACCTCTCGAATGCGCCTGTAGCGCGTGCCGGCGATGCTGGACGCCAGAATAACCACCCCGGCAAAGATGCTGAACGCCGCCAGAAACTGAATGACATAGGTGATCTGCAGCACGACCCCGCGAATCGTCTCCAGCGCCTGCGCCACGTTGATCACCGTAACCGTGGGGTAGCTCCGGTAGAGCGCGCGTTGGAACTCGCCTACGCGCGCCGGATCCACGTGGACGCCGCCGTACCATACGACGGGCAGCCCGGCCAGGCACTGCCGGGGCAGTACAAACTCCGCACGCGAGAAGGCATGCCGCCCATCGCTCTTGGTAATGGCGGCCACGGTGGCGACGAACTGGCCATCCTGCGCTGCAAAGGTGACGGTGGAGCCCGGATGCAGGTTGAGTCGCTCGGCCTGCGGCTGGTTGATTGCTACCAGCGGATGCTCGCGGCCCGCCTCCGCCTGCGACGCACTCCACCAGTGGCCAGCCACCACCGTGACGCCCGGCGGCGGAGCGTCAGACCAGGTGAGCGAGATGCTTTGCAGCATCCGCCGAGGAAAGTTCTTCACCTTCGCCTGGGTTGCCGGCACGCCGTCCAGCGCCAGAATTCTTGAGCTGACAACAGGAAGCAGCTCTGGCGGCGCGGTCACCGAGGGCTCGGTCTGCAGCATGGCACGAACCCCCGCTTCCTCCTCCGGCGTAATGTCGATCAGGAAGACGTTGGGCAGATTGGGCGCAGCGGAGATCTTCAGCTCGTGTACCACCGCGCGCTCCACCAGGGCTACTGAGGCAATCTGCATCACTCCCAGGCCAACCGCGGCCAGCAGCGCAGCGGAAGGGTTGCCCGGACGGTACAGGTTCGCCAGCCCGTGCCGCACCACCGATGGCAGTGCAAGCCGAGTTCGCGCCAGGAACCAGCGCAGCAGCGTGAGCACCCCGGCCGAGGCCGCCACCAGCACCATCAGCACCACCACCAGGCCCACCGTAAACACGCGGCCCACCGTGGCGGAGTCCGAGAGCGTTGTGGCAATGGTGGCCAACCCAGCCACGATCAAAGCCGCAGCAGCCAGTTGTGCCCCGCTCTTGCGCAGCTTCTTCCAGATGGCCGAGACAAACGGGTCTTCGCTCTGCTCCACCGCACGCCGCAGAATCAGAATGGGCCGCACGTTGCGGATGTCCAGCAGCGGTGGCAGCGTAAACAGCAGCGTGGTCAACACGCCCACGCCCAGCCCGGTGGCCACGGCGCGCACCTGCACGTGCAGGTCAGTCTGCACGTTGATGAGCCGCGCCAGCAGCAGAGGAAATGCCACCTGCACCAGCACCCCCAGGCCCACCCCCAGCAACCCGCCCAGCCCGCCCAGCAGCAGGGTCTGCAGCAGGTAGATCTTCATAATCTGACTGCTGCGCGCGCCCAGCGACTTCATAATCGCAATCGTGTCCAGCCGCTGCTGCAGGTGGGCACGCATGGCCATGGCCACGCCCACCGCGCCCAGCACCAGCGCCACCAGACTCATGAGCGAGAGCAGGCTGGTCGCGCGCTCCAGCCCTTCGCTCAGGGCAGGATTGGTCTCACGGTAGTCCACCACCTGCGACTCCGGCAGCACCTTCTCCAGACGCTCCTTCATCCCCGCCACCACGGCATCCTGCCCGGCAGCACCGCGCGGCCCCAGAGGCACCTTGAAGAGATACCGCTGGCCAGCGTGGCTGCCCGGCGCCAGCAGGCCGCTGGCCTCCAGGCCCTCGCGCGAGATGAGCACCCGCGGCCCGGCGGCGAAGCTGCCACTCAGGCGATCTGGCTCGTTCGTGACCACGGCAGCGATGCGGAAGACCCGGCTGCCGATCTTCAACTGGTCGCCAATCTGCATCTGCATGCGCACCAACAGGTCGTCCGCCACCACCACGGTGTCTGGCCCCAGCACCGAGCGCAGACTGCCTGCCGGTTGCAGTTCAACCGTGCCGTAGAAGGGATACCTGGCTGGATCCACAGCCTTCAGCGAGACCAGCAGCGGCTCCATGGTCTTGACCGAGCTGGCCATGGAGAGCAGCTCGGTGACCGGCGTCATCTCCACACCGCTGGCGGCCATCGCATCCAGCCCGCGACGCTCCTCCGGAGTCGGCTGCTGAAACATGCGTGCCGAGAGGTCTGCCGCCATAATGCTGCGCGCGCGCAACAGCAGCGCATCGCGAAACGACGCGCTGAAGCCACGCACGCCAGTCAGCGCCGCCACGCCAATGGCCACCGACAGCACCACAAACGCAAACCGCCCGCGCGCGGCCCGCATCTCGCGCGCAGCGATCTTGGCAGCTGAGGGGAACGTGAGCCCGGCCACGCGCTACTCCCCCGCCCGGCGCAGCTCGTCGGTCACAATGGCGCCGTCGTGCAGCACAATTCTGCGGTCAGCATACCCGGCCAGCACGGGGTCATGGGTCACCAGCACCAGCGTGGTGCCTTCCTTCTGGTTCAGGTCCAGCAACAACTGCAACACGTGGGCGCCATTGGTGGAGTCCAGATTTCCGGTTGGCTCATCCGCCAGCACAATGGGCGGCTTCAAAATGAACGCTCGCGCCAGCGCCACGCGTTGCTGCTCGCCGCCTGAGAGCTGCACCGGATAGTGCTCCACGCGGTCTGCCAGGCCCACACTGGTCAGCAGGGCGCGCGCCCGGGCCAGGCCCTCTGCCCGGCTACCCCTCTCGCTGTTCAGCTCATACGGCAGTAGCACATTCTCGAGCGCCGTCAGGGTTGGAATCAACTGGTAGGACTGGAAGACGAAGCCAATGGTGCGGCCACGCACCTGCGCCAGCGCATCCTCGTCCAGGTAGCTGATCGCGGTTCCATCCAGCCGCACCTCGCCCTCGCTGGGCGTGTCCAGCCCGGCCAGCAGGCCCAGCAGCGTGGACTTGCCCGAGCCCGATGGCCCCATGATGGCCACAAACTGGCCACGTGGCACCGCAAACGAGATTCCACGCAGAATCTCTACCGTGCGCGACCCGTTGCGAATCCAGCGCTTCAGCCCATCCACCACAATCATTGCGTCGCCACTTCCTGCGCCGCCCGCTGCTGCCTGGTTCTCACTCACTCCCGGAGCCTCCTTGTGGTTCGCTGCTCGATAGCCTCTGCAGGCTGTTTGGTACCTTTACATCAGATGCGGCTCTTCAGGAACTTATCCATACTAGCGGTACTCATGCTCACCGCGTGCAACCGCGGCACTGCGCCGCAGGCGGCTGCTCCGGAGTCTCCCGCAGCACCACCGGCCACCCCGCCTGCTGCGGCCGCGCCTGCAACGCTTCCGGCAGCAGCACAGCCACCGCTCTCCAGCGATCCGCGGCCGCGACTGGTCTGCTTTGGCGACTCCCTGACCGCAGGCTACGGCACAGACCCCGGGCAAAGCTACCCGGACTACCTGCAGGCGGAGTTGGACTCTGCCGGCTACCACTACCGTGTCGTCAACATGGGCATTAGCGGCAACACCACCAAGGACGGCCTGGAGCGTGTGCGCGACGTGCTTGCGCTCAACCCTGCCGTGGTTGTGGTGGAGTTTGGCGGCAACGATGGCCTGCGCGGTCTGCCGATTGCCACCACGCGTGCCAACCTGGACCAGATCGTCGCCGCCCTGCTGGCCGCACACACCCGCGTCGCACTGGCCGGCATCACACTGCCGCCCGACTATGGCCCCGACTACATTGCCAGCTTCAACCAGACGTACACGCTGTTGGCCCGCAAGTACCACGTCCCGCTGTTGCCGTTCCTGCTGCAGGGCGTCTTTGGCACGCCCGGCATGATGCAGGCCGACAACACCCACGCCACCGCCGCCGGCAATCAGATCGTCGCTCACAACGTTGTGCCGCTGGTGCGTCCGCTGCTGCATCACGAGCAGCGCCCCGGCGCAGCAAAACCGCGCTAGCCCATCACCACCATTGGCTGCATCAGCGTGCCGGCTACGCGCCGCGCGATGGCCAGCAGCTCCGTGGGCGAGGTGAAGACCTTTACCAGCGAGGCGCCGGAGTACTCCGGCAGATTCACCTGCATGCCGTTGCGCAGCCGCCCTGCCACCTGCTCATCCACCGTAACGCAGGGCATCTGCGGCAGCAGCGTGCGCGGATGCGGCAGTCGCGCCTCGATCTGCTCCGGTGTCAGCGTCTTCAACTCATCCATCGGAATGGCCTGGGCCAGCGTGAAGGGCCCCGCCTGCACACGACGCAACTCCGCCAGATGCGCGCCACAGCCGGTCAGCTGGCCAAGCTCATGCGCAACGCTGCGCACATAGCCACCGGCCGAGACGTGCATGGCAAAGCTGGCCTCCGCACCCTGCAACGCGAGCAGCTCAAACCGGTGGATGACGATGCGCGCGGGCTTGACCGCAACCTCTGCCCCGGCTCGCGCCAGCTTGTGCGCGGGCACGCCGTTGATCTTTTTGGCAGAGAAGACGGGCGGCACCTGGTCCATGGGCCCGGAGAAGCGACTGGCCAGGGCACGGAGCTGGGCGAGGTCCAGCGTGAGCGGGCTGGGCTCGCCCACGGGTGCGCCCTCGGCGTCGTAGCTGTCCGTGGCCTGCCCAAAGCGGATGACGCCGGTGTACTGCTTCTCTGCCTGACCGAAGAACTGCGCCAGACGCGTATACCGGCCCAGCAGAAGAGGCAACACACCGGTCGCCATGGGGTCCAGCGTCCCCAGGTGACCGATGGAGCGCTCGCCCGTCACGCGCCGCACCAGAGCGACCACATCGTGGGAGGTCATGCCCCCCGCCTTATCTACCACCAGCAGTCCGTTCATTCCTTACCAGACTACTTGCTTTCGCGCGGCAGGGCTGTGGAACTAGAGGCTGCGACCGCTGCTGCGCACCAGTGAGAGGAACTCATTGCGGGTCTGCAGCTGCGTCTTGAAAACGCCCAGCATGGCGCTGGTCACCGTCGAGGAGTGCTGCTTCTCCACACCACGCATCATCATGCAGAAGTGCTCCGCTTCCAGGATGACGGCGACGCCTTGCGGCTGAATCGCCTCGGTAATAGCCTCGCCAATCTCGCGCGTCAGCCGCTCCTGCACCTGCAGGCGGCGCGCAAACATGTCCACCAGGCGCGGAATCTTGCTCAGGCCAATCACCTTGCCGTTGGGCACGTAGGCCACGTGCGCCTTGCCCACGAAGGGCAGCAGGTGATGCTCGCACATGGAGTAAAACTCGATGTCCTTGACGATCACCATCTCGTCGTAGTCCACATCGAAGAGCGCCTCGTGCAACACTTCGTTGATGTCCATCGTGTAGCCCTTGGTCAGAAAGGCCATGGACTTCTCCATGCGCTCCGGAGTGCGCAGCAGACCATCGCGGTTGGGGTCCTCGCCCAGGCGCAGCAACAGCTCGCGGTACAGCTCCTGCGTCGTGCATGTATCCAGCGTCATGGGTGCTTCCTGCGTCGATTGGGGTGTCATCGCAAAGCCTCTCTCTAGGGCCGGCCCGGTGTTGCGGGCAGGCTCCCGATAAAATCAAACGAGTTATTGCTGGTCTCTTCCACGTGCACTCGCACGACCTGTGCTGCCGTGAAGCTTTGAAAGATGCGCGCCACTTCAATGTTCAGATTCTCTGTCGTCGAGACCTGCTCGGCAAAGCAAGGCAGCGTGTTCAGATTCGTGTGATCAAACCGGCTCACCACTTGCTCGTTGGCAAATCCATCCAGCACGCCCAGGTCGCAGACCATTCCGGTTGCTGCGTCAATCTGCCCGGCGACTGTAATCTCAACCACGTAGTTATGCCCATGGCCGTGCGGATTGTTGCACTTGCCAAAGGCGCGCTGATTCTCTTCTGCACTCAACACGTCTGTGTGCAGGCGGTGCGAGGCGCTGAAGCGATATCGACGAGAGAGATAGGCTCTGGGCATCAGGCCTCTCCGTAGTAGTCGGCAAACAGGTCGGGCATCTCGTAGACCCGCACTCGGTAGAGCTTCGCATGGGGGATGCGCCCATCCAGCCGTCGCCAGATCGCCACAGCGATATTCTCCGTGGTCGGCACGGTGGCCGCAAACTCTGGAACCTCGAGATTGAGGTGGCGATGGTCGTAGACGCGAACCACCTCCCGCTCCAGAATGTCCTTCAGCTCCTTCAGGTCGACGACAAAGCCGGTCACCGGATCCACCTCGCCGCATACGGTCACCTCCAGCGTGTAATTGTGACCGTGACCGTTACGATTCGCACAGCGGCCAAAGACGCGATCGTTCTCCTCCGGGCTCCACGCCTCGTTCCAGTAGTAGTGCGCCGAAGAAAACTCCGCCTTGCGCGTCAGATAGATCATCAGCCGTCGTGTCTCTTTTCCTGTGTGTGGTGCGTTGTAGGTTAGACGCCTGCTGCCAGTCGCCGGATTCAGACGACGCGGGCGCTAGCGGCCGGTATGGTAGCTGCGCCCCTTCCATGCCACGCTTTTTTTGATGCGATGG
>JAGWNX010000143.1 GCA_028872955.1 Acidobacteriota bacterium | reverse complement strand
AGCTGCGGGATAGCCGGGAACGTTTCGCCGAGTTGGGCTGGCGCGCGCAGGGCCTGGCGCATGGCACGGAATTCATCGAACTGATCGCGCACCTTCTCGCGCTCACGAGCGGGCACGGTGTGTTCCACAAAGCTTTGCGCCTGAGCCAGCGTGTCGGCCTCAAGGTCGCCGCGGAGCACGAGGGTGGTGCCTTGCGTGGTCGCCCGGACTTCGATGGCTTGACGCACCGCCTCGGGCCAGTGCTGGGTATCCGGGGCTTGTGAGACCTGAATCGTGAAGTCGGGCAGGGTTGGCGCAACACGGCCTTGTCCACCTTGCAGATCCAGCGGGGCCTGTGGCACTAAGGCCGCGACAGCCTCGAATCGCTCGAAGCCCATGTTCTGCACCATGCGGTCCTTGAGCGTGGACGCCGCCTGGGCAAAGTTCTCCGCAATGATGTGGGCATAAGCCTTGTTCAGGGCCTCCTGTTGCCGGGAGCGCGCATACGGCATGCGCAGCACGCGCCCGAGCAACTGCTCCACGTCCTTGGCCGAGTTCACGGATTGGAGCGACGCGAGCACATAGGCAAAGGAGCAATCCCAGCCTTCCTTCAAGGCTTCCACGGTGATGACGTAGCGAATCTGGCAGGCACGGTCGAACAGGTCGATGCCGTCAAGTTCCTTCTGTGACCCGGTGGCCACCGCAATCTGGTCCTCTGGGATGTGCTGCTCATCAATCAGGTATTGGCGCACCACATCGACCGTGGCCTCATTGCCCTTGGGTGCCGCCTGGAGCAGGACAATGGGGCGAATGTAGTCAGGCTCTGCAGCCGCAGTTTGCTCCAGCTGATCGCGTGTGCGGATGGCGTCGGCAACACACTCCTGCCAGCCCTGCGGATGCTCGGCCAACACGATGGGCAGCTTGATCATCTGCTCGGCTTTGAGTCCCTGGGCGCTGACGTGATGCAGCACGTTGTTGCCAACAACGGGCGTGGCGGTGAGCTCGATGATGCAGCTCGGGTTCACGCGCTCCAGCGTCTGGAAGAAGCGCTCGGTACGGTTGTTGTGGGCCTCGTCCACGATGACCACGGGGCGCTGCATGTGCAGCCAGTTGGCGACTGAATGCTTCACCCGCCCAATGTCCTTCTCGGTCAGGTAGGGCTGACTTACCAGATCCGCGGGTGTCACCTTCTCCAGCCCTTCCTTGAGGTGCGGGGGCAGGTTGTCGAAATGCGGGGCCAGTTCCTCGAAGAAGGCGTAGACATTGCGCTGCGCCGTGTTGCTGACGTTGAAGCTCTGGATGGTGGCGACCACCACGACGGCCGCCTTGCCCACGTCCTGCGGACTGATGGTTTGCAGGCTCTCCAGATCGCACACTTGCACCCGATCGCCGAAATAATGGCTGAGCGCCTGGCGGTAGGGGTGGCGCACATTGGCCAAAGCGTCGAGGGTCTGCGTGCGGATCGTGTCGGAGGGCGTGAGCCACAGGGCCACAGGGGCGTCAGTGTCAAGCAGGTTGCTGGCGGCCGAAGCGATGCAGTGCGCGGCCAGCAAGGTCTTGCCGCCACCCGTGGGGATGCGCAGACACACGGCTGGCGTGTCGCCAAAGATGGCTTGATAGGGCGCGCTGCGCTCTTGCTCGGCGGTGGTTGCTGCGAACGCCTTAGCAACAGGTTCAATACGACAGCGCTGGAAGAATCCGGTAAGGGCGTCGAGCGTCTGCTGCTGGTAGATCTTGAGGGTGAGCATGACGGTCAGCGCATCTTGATGTCGTAGGGAATCTGCTTGAAGGTGATGCCCTCAGCCGCGAGCCGCGCCGGGCCGAGGCGGCTGCTCTCGCCATAGATCACCTTCGGGCCGGTGTGCGCGGTCAACGCATTCAAGTGCTGCAGGATGGGCTGCGTCAGCACATTGCCGCCGTCCGGTCGGCGGTCGCCCAGGATGCCGTTGTAGAGCAGGTAGTAGGCCGTGCCGTTGTGGATGC
>JAGWNX010000018.1 GCA_028872955.1 Acidobacteriota bacterium | reverse complement strand
CAGGCTGCTGCGGAGTGGATGCACTGGACTGGACAACCACGGGAAGCGTGGCAAACAGGGTGCCGTTCAGACTGACCTTGAGGTGGCTCAACTGCGGGATCAGCCCGGGCGAGAAGTGATAGCGCAGCTTCATCGTCGCCGTCTTCACCACCTGCGTCTGCGGCACCGAGAAGTAAACGGAGTGATAGGCGTCCGTGCCGCGCAGCACAATCGTGTCCGGCACGCCGATATCGGCCAGAGTGAAGAGGTTGTCAAAGGTGCCCGGCGCTACGGCACGCACCGGAACGCCGCCATCCTGCGGCACCGGCAGCGCGGCGCTGTCGGCCACACTTCCGGTCGTGTCAGAAGCCGAGGGCAGCGACGCCGCCGAGATCTGCGGACGCAGGCCCAGGGCCCGGAACGGACGTGCCTGGCCAAGCAGCGAAGGCGCACCCAGCAGCAGCGCAAAGAGCAGCAGTGGAACGATGCTGGTGGCCAACTTACCTTTTTGCTTCTGCCGTTGCGGGGCAGTGTTCTTCGATTTCATTAAGCCTCGTATGAACGTCTGGGTCAGTCCCTTCCACGCAAGATGGAAGATCAGTGCCAGGCTCTTCATGGGACGATCCGGCTCGCGGGTCTCACCCCAACCCAGCCAGGAGTCTGCGCGCGAGTACAGAATCATCGTCAGCGCCTCTTCTTCCTGCAGGGTGAGCGGATCAAACTGAATATGCAGTGAGTCTTTTCTGATACCCACCACTGTAGCAGGCAGGGTTGCCGTCGCATCCAGCACGGGCAAGGTTACCTTCACAGCTTCTCCCATGGTGGCTGTGAACTCATGATCCATGCGAACCATGGCACCACCGGTCGACATATCGGCCGTCACACCCTGCACGCGCAGTCCGCTGGCAAGCTGCAGATCGGCCTGCACGTTCATGGTGATGCGCACCGTCTGCCGGCGCTGCTGATTCTCCCACGCGACGGACAGGCACACGCCCAGGATGACCAGGTTGAAGAACACCCAGATCAGATTCATGATGATTGTGCCCGGGTGCTGTCCGTCATACAGCACGTTGAGCGGCCAGATGGGGATGTAGAAGAATCGGATCGCCCCCATCAGGATGGCGAAGAAGTTCATCGCGATCATGAAGATGAACGGCTGCGCAATATTGCTGTCAAAGAACCGGCGATTGACCACGCCGCCCTTGGCCGTTACGTTGAAGCTGCCCAGCTTGGGATTCAAGATGGCAAGCATGGTGGGCAACAGAATGTACGGCGCCAGAATCGTCTCGTACACCTCGTTCCAGAACGAGTGCCGATGTTGGCCCTGAATGCGCGAGTTCGTCATGCTGGAGAGCACCAGGTGCGGGAAGGCATAGGCCAGAATCGCAGCCCAGTAGCCCGGCACGTTGGTGTGCCCCAGCACCAGATAGATCAGCGGCGCCGTAAGGAAGATGAGTCGCGGAAACGCGTACAGAAAGTGCGTCATCGCGTTGAAGTAGCAGATGCGCTGGTAGATCTTCAGGCCGCTCGCCATCAACGGATTGTCGGTGCGCAGAATCTGAATCATGCCGCGTGCCCAGCGGATGCGCTGCTTCACGTGACCGCTCAACCGCTCCGTGGCCAGACCGGCGGCCTGCGGAATATTGATGTAGGCCGTGTTCCAGCCGTTCTTCTGCATGCGCAACGCCGTGTGGGCGTCTTCGGTCACCGTCTCCACGGCGATACCGCCGATCTCGTCGATCGCCGTGCGGCGCAGAATGGCGCACGAGCCGCAGAAGAAGGTCGCGTTCCAGAAGTCGTTTCCGTCCTGCACAATGCCGTAGAAGAGCTCGCCCTCGTTCGGAATAATGCGGAACTTCTCCAGATTCCGCTCAAACGGATCCGGAGAGTAGAAGTGATGCGGCGTCTGCAGCATGCCCAGGTTCTGATCGCGCAGGAACCAGCCGATCGTCACCTGCAGAAAGCTTCGCGTAGGTACGTGATCGCAATCGAAGATGGCCACATACGGTGCGTCCAGCCGCTTCAGCGCGCGATTGATGTTGCCGGCCTTGGCGTGGAAGTTGTCGTCGCGGGTCATGTAACCCAGGCCTGCCTCTTCGGCAAACTGGCGAAACTCCTCGCGCTTGCCGTCGTCCAGAATGTAGACGCCCAGCTTGTCTGCCGGCCAGTCGATATTGATGGCCGCAAGCGCCGTGTAGCGGACCACGCTCATCGGCTCGTTGTAGGTCGGAATCAGAATATCGACGGCGGGCCACTCATCCACATCATCCGGCAGCGGCACGGGCGTGCGGCGTAGCGGCCAGATGGTCTGCATGAAACCAAGAAACAGAATGGCAAAGGCGTAGGACTCCGCACCCACCAGAGTCCAGATGAAGAAGGCATCCAGCAGGGTCCAGTGATTGCCGGGGTCCAGGAAGAACTTGATCGTGTAGGAGATGCGCCAGTACCCGTACCGGAAGGTCGAGTAGCAGGACGCAATCATCAGCGTCAGCGTCACCAGATACGAGCTAGAGCTGCGGTCAATCCAAAGCGCAACCAGCACCGTCAGCAGGCCCAGCACCGCCTGCTGGGGCCAGGTCAGGTCCAGCACGCCGGTCAGGATCAAAAAGACGACGCCCCCCAGCAGCACCACAAAGCGCAGCAGCCGGAAGAGCGGCGAGTCCCCTGATTCAAAGTCCTTCCACAACGAACTGCTCATCGCTCACTCCAACGCACATTGCGGAAGCCCGCTGTTGCCGGAGCAGCAATGCTGCGCAGCCAGTTGGCGATGTTCTGGTAGTCCTCTACGACCGGCGCGTCCGGCGCGTAATCGATGACCGTCATGCCCTCGGCCAGCGCCTCGCTTACCGCCGGGGCACGGCGAATGACGAACGGCAGCAGCCGGTCGCTCAGCTGGCGACGCAGCACCTCACGCACATCCAGGTGCAGCGGCAGCGAAGCATCAAACTGATTCAGGATGTAGTACGGCTGCAACGGACGACCATCGGCATCCACCACGCCATGGAAGTACTTCTCGACCGACTGCAGACTGATGACGGAGTTCATGTCCGGCGCTACCGGCACCAGGATGATCGGGTTGCGACGCGCCAGGCGACGAACCACCCAGCCCGAGCCCGGAGTCAGGTCCAGCAGAATGCGGTGCGTCCCCTTACTGCTCTGCACAATCTCTTCGACCAGCTGATTCTCGACCTCTTCGCCGGGCGCATGCTGATCCACGTCGTAGCTCACCAGGTAGATCGGGGCGTCCGTGCTGCCACTCGGTGGCGAGAAGGTCCGCACCACGCCATGCCGCAGCTCGCTGGCGCCGAAGTAGAACGGCAGCAGCCCGTGCGATGTGGTGTCTGTCAGCAGCACCTTCTCTCCCATGGAGGAGAGCGCGCGGCCCAGGGTCGCCACCAGGCTGGTCTTGCCCACGCCACCGGCCAGCGAGAAGACGGCCAGCACTGGCGTTCGCACTTCCTTCTGGCGAACCGGAGCCTCGGGCTGCTCCTGACCGGGCTGTTCAAACACACCCTTCAGGGCATACCAGCGGGCGGCAACGCGCTCCCGCGAGTACTGCAGCGTGTCGGCCACTGAGGATTGGTAGATGCTGGAGACTGCGCCCGTCTGCCGCGAGGGCGACGACGGCTGCTGCGTCGCCTGCGGCGCATACAGCCAGGCCGGTCCGGTCGGATCAGGAGTGTACGCCGGGCGCACCATGGAGGGCGCTGCCGTGCGGTTGCCGGAGGACGAGCCGCGCCGACTTGGCGGCGGTGCCTGCGGCGGTTCCACATAGGGCTGGTCATCGCCGGCGCGACGGCCGCGTCCAGCATCTGGCGCAGGCATGGGCACGCGCGGCGTGGCGGACTGGTATGAACCCGCACCACGGGACGACTCCGAGCCACGGGTGGCGGCAAAGTTGGTTAGGGATGGGTTCGTGCTCTCGCGGCGGCTTCGGGGAGCGGGCTCGCTGGCCTCTGAGGCGGGCCATACCTCGAAGGCAGGGGAATCGAACGAGGTGGCTCGCGGAGCAACCGGCCGCGGCGTGGCAGCCACGGGGGGCGCGGGCGGCAGCAGCTGCTCCTGGAAGGGCGCGGGCGTGGCGCGCTGCGTGACCTCGGCAGGCTGCGGAACCTTGTTGGTCCAGGGATCCGGGCGCTGAGGCTCCACCGCATCCGCTGCGACCAGCGGCCGCACCGGCTCACTGGCGACGTACTCGCCCTGCGGCGCGTCGAACTCTGGCCCGCGATAGATCTCGCGCACGCCAGAGGCATCGTCAGGACGATACCCGCGGCGACGCTGCACCGACGAGAAGTTGCTGGTGCCGCGCCGTGGCTCTGCCGGCGGCAGCGGTGCAAGCGTGGGTACAGCCTGAACTGGTGCCACAGGGGCCGGGGGAGGTTCAGGTGCCGACGCAGCTACCGGCTGCGCCGGGGGCACGGCAAAGGGCACGGGCTGGACCGCTGCGGGTGGCTCGGGCGGTGGCGCAGCAGGACGCAGCTGCGGCTCCGGTGGCGCGCTCCGCTCAAAGTGATCGGGGGGAAGGGTCTGCATGGGCGGCTCCGGAATGGGGTGCACAGGCTGCGTGTAGGGGTCGCTGATCTGCCCGGGAACCACGGCGGCCCGGTGGATGCCGCTCTTGCGCATCCGAATCTCGGACTCCTGATAGCGCTCGGCCTGGCGACGTGCGGAGGCATTGGCCTCGGCGATCTCGCGCTCTTCTCTGCGCGCAGCAGCCTCGGCCAGCGCGGCGGCCTCGGCGCGACGTGCAGCCTCCACCCGCTCTGCCATGGCGATACGCGAGGCGCGGCCGGCTTCGCGCAGGGCGTTCTGCAGCCCTACGTCATTTGGATTCTCCGCTAACTGGCGTGCCGCCTCTTCCGCGCGACGCGCAGCTTCTTCCGCTGCTGCAGCTGCGGCCTCAGCCTCGGCCTTGGCCTTCAACTCCTGCTCGCGCGTCTGCTCTGCAGCACGATGCCGCAGCTGCGCGCGGTACTCACGCCGAGACGCTGAGAAGTCGCGATACTTGGCGCCATGCAAGTTGGCCCAGGAGTACAGGACTGCAACATCTTCAGGGGTATCTGCCAGAGGCAGATCGTCAACTTTGTCCAAGCCGCGTGAGTCCATGGTCTGTTCCTGTGTGCTTCGCCGTGTGAAGTGCGCTACCGGGTTGCGTATGGCCCGTCGAGCGAGGCAAGGGAGAGCACTCTTCGCCGACGGTGTTCGATAGGCTGAGGCTACTGTGCGGAGTAGCCCAAGTCAATGAACAGACCGTGACACTTTAGTGTCACTGCGACTAAGGATGACGCGGGTTTTCTTCACTTTTGGCACTCGCGGGACAGGCGAAGAGAGAGCAACAACAGCGCCCTCGCGAGAGGCCCGCCGCGACCCTGTTCCACTGCGGAGACTTACCCCGGAAGTGACTCACCGACAAGCCTCGCAGCAGCCCCCGCCAGGCGCTGCGTGCCGCCAGAAAAGCAGCGCCAATGTGCTACCTTGGTAGTGTGGTTCGAGAGCGTAGCTCAGTTGGTAGAGCATCGCCCTTTTAAGGCGCTGGTCCTGGGTTCGAGCCCCAGCGCTCTCACCATCGCCCCCCTGCCGCAGGCCCCATTCCGGCCGCAGCTCCGTATAGCGCAATGGTTGCAGAGTCAGGCCCCGGGCCCCCCCCCCGGGCACCCGGCTCCGGAACCAAGAAAGTAACGCGCACGGGCCACGGCTAGGCCGTCGCAAAGGTGAGTCGCACGCCCTCTTCCAGCTCGGTGAACGGTGCCGTGTACCCGGCGGCACGCAGGGTGGTCACGTCCGCCTCAGTAAAGTGCTGGTAGCGATTCTTCAGGTCGCCGGGGAACGGAATGTACTCGATCTTGCCCGGCCCGTGTACCGCCATCAGCGCCTCGGCCACGGCCTTGAAGGTGCGCGCGTGGCCGGTTCCGGCGTTCACCACGGCCTGCACCGGCTGCGCGGGACTCTCCGGCAGCAGCCCGCCAAAGAACATGTTGATGCGCGCCAGGTCGTTGACAAACACAAAGTCGCGCCGCTGCTCGCCGTTGGAGTACCCGCCCGAGCCCTCAAACATGCGGATCACGCCCGACTCTTTGAGTTGCTTGGTGAAGTGGTGCATCACGCTGGCCATGCGCCCTTTATGCTGCTCACGAGGCCCGTAGACGTTGAAGTAGCGCAACCCCACCACGGTCGAGCGGATCTGCGGCATCAACCGCCGCACGTAATCATCAAACACCAGCTTGGAGTAGCCATAGACGTTCAGCGGCCGCTCGTTGGCAGGCTCCGGCGCAAAGCTGGTGCTGGCACCGTAGACCGCAGCCGTGGAGGCATAGACGAACGGAATGGATCGCCCCAGCGCGAAGTGCAGCAACTCCTTGGAGTAGGTGAAGTTGTTGTCCATCATGTAGCGCCCGTCGTCTTCCAGCGTGTTGGAGCAGGCACCCTGGTGCAGAATGGCGCGCACCTTGGCATGCGCCAGGTCCCCGGCCTTAAGCGCCGCCCGAAACTCATGCTTATCCATGTAATCGGCATACCGCGCCCCATACAGGTTGAAGAACTTCGGCCCGGAGAGGTTGGGGGCAGGCGCAAAGTTATCCACCAGCAGAATGTCAGTCTCGCCCTGCTGGTTCAGCTGCTGAATCAGGTTGCTGCCGATGAAGCCGGCACCTCCGGTCACAATAATCACGGGCGCTCCTCGTGGTCCTGGTCTGCCTGCGCGGCAAGTTTTTTGACGATGTTGGTCGTGGAGAAGCCTGCAACGGTGGGTACAATCTCCACGCGTCCACCAGCAGCCTGCACGTCTTCATGGCCCACCACGGTGGACACAGTGTAGTCGCCGCCCTTCACCAGCACGTCCGGGCGCAAGGTACGGATGAGCTGCAGCGGGGTATCCTCGGCAAACAGCACCACGGCATCGACGGCGGCCAGTGCCGCCATCACGCGGGCGCGCTCGTTCTCGCCCACAATCGGGCGCAGCGGGCCCTTCAGGCGGCGGATCGAATCGTCCGTATTCAGGCCAAGCACCAGCTTGGAGCCGAAGCGGCGACAGTCCTCCAGCAGCGTAATGTGGCCGACGTGCAGCAGGTCAAAGCATCCGTTGGTAAAGACGATGGTCTCGCCTGCGGCACGCCACTCCGCCACACGACGCTGCGCGCGGGCCATGTCCAGGACCTTTTCCCCGGCAGTAATGCCGCTGCTGGGCGTCAGCGCGGCGATCAACTCGTGCTGCGCAATGGGCACGGTGCCCACCTTGCCCACCACAATTCCGGCCGCCAGGTTGGCCAGCTCCACCGCGGTCACGGTATCCAGCCCCCCGGCCAGCGAAGCTGCCAGCGTCGCAATCACCGTGTCGCCCGCGCCTGAGACGTCGTAGACCTCGCGCGCGCGGGCCGGCGAGTGGTAGTCCCCCTCCGGTCGCAGCAGGCGAATTCCCTTCTCGCTCATGGTCACGGTCAAAAATTTGAGGTCAAACTGCTGCACCATCGACTGCGCTGCGGCCAGCAGCTCCTCGCTGCGGTGCGTTGGCACGCCGGTTGCCAGCGAGAGCTCGGCGAGGTTCGGGCAGATGGTGGTCGCCCCTGCGTAGCGGGTAAAGTCCGAGGTCTTGGGGTCCACCAGCACCGGCACACCCGCCTGGCGGGCGGCCTGGATGACCGCGCGGCAGAGCTGCTCCGTGATGGCGCCCTTGGCGTAATCCGAGAGCACGACCGCATGCACCTCGCGCGCCAGGCGACTGGCCCGCTCCACCAGCCACGCGGCATCCCCTGGGGAGTAGGCATCGCGGCTCTCGATATCCAGACGCAACAGCTGCTGGTTGCGCCCGACGATGCGCGTCTTGGAGATGGTGGGCAGCGAGCTGGTCACGACGGCCGAGGAGTCAATGCCCGCCTGGTCCAGAATCTCCACCAGCTCGGCCTGTTCGGCGTCGTTGCCCCAATAGCCGGCCAGTACCGTCTGGCAGCCCAAACCCGCCAGGTTCATGGCGACATTGGCCGCGCCTCCGGCCCGTTGATAACGCCGCGCGTGACGGATCACCGGCACCGGGGCCTCGGGCGAGATGCGCTCCACCTCACCGTGGAGATAGCGGTCCAGCATCAGGTCGCCGACCACCAGCACCTTCAACCGGCTAAAGCCGCCCTCAAGAAGACTCAGCGTTGTATGCAGTTGCGGAAGCATGACTTGTACGATTCGCTCCTGTCACTATCATGGCATCTGCGGACGCACGCAAGCAGGTGGAGCATCGAGAACGGCACTGGCCTGGGCCAGGACCTCGGCCACCGTGATGGAGAGCAGGCAACGCTTCTGCTCCACGGTGCAGACCTCCAGGTTGCAGCCCCAGCACTCGGTCCGGTGGTACAGCACGCGATGCTGGTCTCCGTAGGGATACCAGACACGCGGCTTGTTGCGCGCTGCAAAGACGGCGACACAGGGTGTCTGCACGGCTGCGGCCAGGTGCATGGGACCGCTGTCATGGCCCAGAAAGACGCGCGACCGTGCCAGCACGGCGGCGCTCTCGCGTGGTGTCAGGCTGCCACAAAGGTTCATCACCGGTCCGGCGCCCGGGGTCAGCTGCCAGCTCTGGGCGGCCCACGCGCTGTCGGCGCTCTCCTCCGGGCTGCCCAGCAGGGCCAGGCCATGGCCCGGGTAGCGACTGGCCAGTGCGCCCAGCAAACTGCGCCAGTTGTCGCGCCCCCAGTCCTTGGCGGGCTGCTTGGTGCCGATGCTGGCCGCCAGTACGGGGAGCCCAGCCGCGGGCAACAGCGCCTCTGCGGCGCGCTGCTGCTCTGCCGGGGTCAGGCGCAGGCTCCAGCTGGCGGGGTCGTCCAGCTGCGCATCGCCCAGCGAATGCACGTTGCGGGCCAGCCGCGCGGCCTCAAACTCGTAGAGTTCCGTCTGCGGGTCCAGCCAGTTCTGCTGCATCGCCTCGGTAACCGGCACGCCGATCTGATGCGCAATGCCGCACCACGCAAAGAAGCGGGCATCGCGCTGTGCCGAGGCCTGGCCGCGCGCTGAGCCCAGGTACACCAGCACGTCCGGCTTCCAGCTGCGGATCTGCCACCACAGGGTCGCCAGCTGCCATGGGTTCCGCGTGCCCACGGCGTAGCGCATGTATCCGTGCACCAGGCCAGACTCCCCCAGAATGGAGGCCGCAGGCGCCGCCTTGGCATGCACCGGAACGTTGGTCAGCAGGCGGCGCTCTGCGGCAGGAAACACCCGTGCCACCAGATGAAACGAGGGCAGCGCGACCAGCATATCGCCCAGACTGCCCAGACGGTACACCAGAACTCGTTGAACGCGGGATGGATCGAGCGAAGGCGGCATAGACTGTCTTAAGTCTGCTTGCAATCGCCGCGAACGGCAACTCGCAGGGCGACTGCTGATACATTTGGAGTGCTGGTCTTCCCAGCGCACTCAAGAACTATGGTCGATGCGGCAGAAATCGTCCTCACCCAGGACACGATGACGGTGGCGTGGCACGGCGAGGGTAACGAGGCCCATCCGACAGACTTTCTCACTCTGGTTGCCGAGCAGCACCGCGCCAACTTTGACCTGTGGCATGAGGAAGACCGAGCCCGCGATCCCTTTGCCTCCGACGCCGACATTGCCTGGGTCAAGCGCGCGATCGATCGGCTGAACCAGCGCCGCAACGACCTGGTGGAGAAGCTCGACCTATGGCTGCTGGAGTACTTCAAAGAGCAGAATCCCGCCGCCCCCATGAACTCCGAGACCCCGGGCCTGATCATCGACCGGCTCTCCATCCTGGCCCTGCGCATCTACCACATGCACCTGGAGGCGGAGCGCGCCACCGCCACCCCGGCGCAGCGCACCCGCAACGCCAGCCGGCTGGCCGTACTCGAGGAGCAGCGCCACGATCTGAGAGAGTGTCTGGATACCTTGCTGCGCGAGATCGCAGCCGGCCAGCGCCGCTTCAAGCTCTACCGGCAGATGAAGATGTACAACGATCCTGAGCTGAATCCCGCGATGTATACCCGCACCACCAGTTGACCTGAGTGGCGACTCTGCGTATAAAACCGAGACGGGAGCTCTCAACCCAGCCTTGGCTCCGCGACTGGCACCGCCAGGGTTGCGCAGCAGGGCGAAACGACAGGCGATACGAGCACTATGGCACAGACGAAGACGACAAGCAGCACGGGCAATACAGGGAAACGCGCACCGCGCACACTGGCAGGCTCGGTGCCCATGGCGGGCGAGATGAGCCGGGAACAGGCGATGGCGACCTATGGCGCCGCGCTGCAGTTGATGCAGTCCGGCAAGTTCACTGAGGCTCATCAGGCGCTGGAACAGCTGCTGCCAGCCTGCCCGGGAGATGTCGCGGACCGCGTCCGCGTCTATATGAGCGCTTGCCTTACCCAGATCACCGCACGGGAGACGACCTTCAGCAGCCACGAAGAGCGGTTTGACTACGCCGTATCGCTGCTGAATCATGGCAACTACGACGACGCCCGCGAACAGTTCCGCGCCATTCTGGATGCGGAGAGCTCCGCAGACTACGCGTACTACGGGCTGGCCGTGCTGTGCAGCATGACCGGCGATGTGCAGACCTGCCTGGAGAACCTGACCGAAGCCATCCGGCTGAATCCGCAGAATCGCATCCAGGCACGCTCCGACTCCGACTTTCAGGACATGGCGGACGACCCACGCTTTACCGAATTGCTCTATCCTGAAGTCTAGGCGGCTTTGGCGGCGAACCATCAGCACACTCCGCGGCCAGCCAGCAGAGCCACACAGGTTCAAGACGCAGGAAGGGCTCAGGCACTATGCATCCAACAAGGTCCTCGGATCAGAGTGACCAGGCACTGAGGGTCGTCGCCATTGGCGGAGGCACAGGGCTCTCTACGCTGCTGCGCGGCCTCAAGCGTTACGTCGCCGCGCCCGATCGCCGCAAAGGCTTTCGTGGCGGTCGCCGTGCCGAGGATCTGCTGCCGGCGTACGCGTCCTCCGACGTGCCCTGCGTCATTCGCGACCTCTCGGCCGTCGTCACCGTCACCGACGATGGAGGCTCCTCCGGCCGGCTCCGCGAAGACCTGAATATGCTGCCGCCCGGCGACGTGCGGAACTGCCTGGTCGCGCTCAGTGAAGATGAACATCTGCTCTCCCGGCTCTTTCAGTTCCGGTTCGACCAGGGCGAGCTGGAGGGGCACAGCTTTGGCAATCTCTTCGTGGCCGCGCTCTCCAGCATCACCGGCGACTTCGCCCAGGCCGTGCAGATGTCATCGCAGATTCTGGCCACGCGCGGCCGTATCTTCCCTGCTACCAATACGAACGTCGAACTGGCCGCACGCATGGATGACGGCTCCATCGTCGAGGGCGAGACGAACATCACGGCCAGCAAACTGCGCATCGTCGAGCTGATGCTGCGACCGGAGACCGTCGACCCGCTGCCTGAGGCGCTGCATGCTATCGAGCAGGCAGACCTGATCACGCTGGGACCGGGCTCGCTCTACACCTCGCTCATCACCAATCTGCTGGTGCGCGGCATCCCGGAGGCGCTGGCGCAGTCGCAGGCCACCAAGGTCTACGTCTGCAACCTGATGACGCAGGCCAATGAGTCGCTGGGCCTGACCGCTTCGCAGCATATTGAGAAGATCCTGCAGCATGCGGGCAACACCTCCGGCCCCATCTTCAGCCATGCGCTGCTCAACACCGCTCCCATCTCTGCCAAGGTACTGGAGCAGTACGCGCGGGAGGGGCAGAGCCCGATCGAGGTGGACCTGGAGCGCGTTCGCGCGCTCGGTGTGGAGCCCATCACGGGCAACTTCGTCCACGAGGGCGATGTGCTGCGCCACGACTACGACCGTGTAGCCGAGGTGTTGCTGGAGCTGGCCGGTGCCAAGCTGCATCCGGCAGGAGCGCGCCGGTGACCACACCGGCCCCGCCCGAGACACCGACCCTCACAGGCCGGCTGGTTCGGCTGGAGCCCCTTGGGCTGCACCACCTGCCCGCTCTGGAGGCCGTAGCCCTGGATCCACGCATCTGGCGCTACATGCTGGTTGACGTTCGCACGCCACAGCAACTGCGTAGCTGGCTGGAGGCAGCCCTGGCTATGCAAGCGAGTGGCAACGCTTTACCCTGGGCCACGGTCGTACAGGCCACCGGCCAGGTGGTGGGCAGTACGCGTTTTGTCGATCTTGACCGAAAGCATGGCACCGTAGAGCTGGGTCACACCTGGATTGCACCAGCCTTGCACGGCAGCGGCTTGAACCCGGAGGCCAAGCTGCTGCAGCTGACCTATGCCTTTGAGACCCTGGGCCTGCGCCGGGTTGCACTCAAGACCCACCACGAGAACCTGCAGTCCCAGGCCGCCATGCGCAAGATGGGAGCGACGCAGGAAGGTATCTTCCGCAATCACTTCGTCATGCCCGATGGCAGCCAGCGCCACAGCGTCTGGTTTTCGATTACGCGAGAGGATTGGCCGCAGGTGAAAGCTGCACTAGCGGCACGGGCAGCGGCGTATCCTCTACCGTCCGCTTGAGCTGGCCGCAGGCGGCATAGATGTCGCGCCCGCGCGGACGGCGGGTAAACGTGGGAATTCCCCCCGCGATCAGCATCTGGTGGAAGACGGCGACATCCTCCGGCGTGGGCTGGCGGTACGCAATCCCCGGCCCGGGGTTCCAGACGATCAGGTTCACCTTGGCCTTCCGGCCGCGCAACAGCTCGAGTACCTCGCGTGCGTTCTCCGGCTGGTCGTTGATGCCGCCCAGCATGACATACTCAAACGTCACATACTCGCGCTTGCCAAAAGGAATCGTGGCAATAGCGTCCAGCAGCTGCTGGATGTTCCACTTGCGCGTGATCGGCATCACCTGCTCGCGCACCCCATCGTTGGAGCCGTTCAGAGAGAGCGCCAGCTTGGGCCGCACGGGCTCCAGCGCGAAGCGGCGGATCGCCGGCTCAATGCCTGAGGTGGACACCGTCATCCGCGACTCGGGGATGCCCATGTAGCGCAGCACGCGCACCGCGTCCATAAAGTTGTCGTAGTTCAGAAAGGGCTCGCCCATGCCCATAAACACTAGGTTGATGCGGTCCTGGCCCATCTTCACCTGGTGGCGATTCAACACCGCAGCCACCTGCCCGGCGATCTCGCCCGTGGTCAGGTTGCGGCGAATGCCCAGCTTGGCCGTCAGGCAGAACTGGCAGTTGACCGCGCAGCCTACCTGCGACGAGACACAGATGGTGGCCCGGCGATAGCCCTGCGCTGCCAGCGCCCCGCCCTGATTCCGGGTGTCTCGGCGCTGGGCGGTGGCGGCCACTGGCAGATCCTCGTCCAGCTCGCCACGCTCTTCCTCGGCGGCCTCGCTGCCATCGCCGCGTTCTCCACCGTCGCCGTCGGGCATCCACACCGTCTCAATGGTCTCGCCGTCTGCCAGCCGGATGAGGTACCGCTCGGTGCCGTCGACGGAGCGCGCCGTCTGCACAATCTCCGGCTGCCCCACGGTGTAGCCCTCCGCAGCCAGCGTCTCGCGCAACGTCGCAGAGAGCGTCGTCACCTGATCCAGCGAGGTGACCCGCTGACGATAGAGCGCCTCTGCCAGTTGGGTACCGCGGTACTTCGTCTGGCCATACTGCAGCATCAGCGCCTGCAACGCGTCTGGCTGCTGGCCAAAGAGCTGCTTGTGCGGGCCTGCCTCGCGAACGACGGATTGTTCCAATGGATCCATGCGGCTTGAGCGAAACGTATCAACCAGAATCGGGCAACCAGCCCGCCTCGCGTGGCGCGAAGAGGTGCGACCCTGGATCCTGCTGAGACTTTGATTATACGAGGAGCTGTTCGTGCTCAAGCACCAGACCGGGCAGCAGCCGCGCCGCGCCCTGCGCAGAGGGCCACCCGCATGCCTCGCTTCGCCCAGACTCCCGGATCGCCCGCCTGCGGACAGGCGACCTGGGAGCAAAGTCTGCGGTCTTGTTCCGCAGATGGAACTACTTGGGCATGCCGTAGCGTGCGGCCAGAGCTGACGCCGCAACTGCGCCCTCGACAACTGCGCTGGACTGAACTTCCAGGACATCCGACCAAAGAACGGCGTTGGCAAACATTGCGCTGGGATCGTCCGTCTCGTAGACCGAGAACCCTCCGGAGCCATCGGTCTTAAACCAGCGACCGATCAGGGTCACCCCCGCTGGCAGGGGAGCCTTGCCTCCGAGTAATCGCTCTACCGCCTCCTGGTGGCAGCCGGGACGAATCGTAAACGTCGTGACGAACTTCATACGCTGTCTCTCCTTGTGTGTGACGTAGGTACTTTTGGGGAGGAAGGGCCGGCGAGCCGTTCCTCAGCACGCCACGCGTTGGCAGGCCGAAGATCGGTTGCGTGGAACTATACGCCACTTTGCGGCAGGAGCAATGCCGTCGCAGAGACGACAGCGCAGGCAGCTAGGCCGGCTGCCGCTGCGGCAAGAGCCACCGGAACAGCACCACCGCCGCTGCCGCACCGGCAAACTGCGCCACCAGGAACCCCGGCGCATCCGCAGGACGAATGCCGGTAAACGTGTCCGTTGCCATGCGCGCCAGCGTGACGGCTGGATTGGCAAACGACGTTGACGCCGTAAACCAGTACGCCGAGGTGATGTAGGCCGCCACGGCAAGCGGCACGATCTGCGGCTGTGTGCGCGAGCAGGACCGAACCACCGCCAGCAATCCGAAGGTGGCGACGAACTCGCTCCAGCACTGGGACGCCCCGGAGCGCGCATGGATCGAGACGGCAAAGGCCGCATGCCCGAACATGCCGTGTGCGACCGCCACCCCGGCGAAGCCGCCAGCAATCTGCGCAGCCAGATAGGTCGGCACCTCGGCCCATACCATCTGCCCCTCGGCCGCCAGGGCAAGCGTCACCGCCGGGTTGAGGTGCGCCCCGGAGACCGGGCCAAACGTCAGCAGGATGGCCAGCAGTCCGGCGCCAGTCGCCAGACTATTCGCCAGCAGCGCCAGCCCGGTGTTGCCCGCCGACAGCCGGTCCGCCATGATGCCCGAGCCCACCACAACGGCCAACAGCAACAGGGTGCCTAGCGCCTCGGCAACGGCTCGACGCGACAGACTGGGCGGCAGACTGGGCGTCATGCGCGGCCTATGGCGTCCAGCTCGCGCTGGATCGCGGTCTGCTCCAACGTCTCCAACGGCAACGCGAGAAACAGGCTGATGCGCCGGTCGAGCAGGGAGAAGGCCTCCTGGAAGGCGCGCGCAATCTCCTCGGGCGTGCCCTGCACGGCGGCGGGGTCTGGGATGCCCCAATGAGCCGTCATCGGCCGGCCCGGCCACAGCGGACACACCTCCCCGGCGGCGTTGTCGCAGACGGTGAAGACGAAGTCCAGCTTGGGCGCACCGGGCGCGGCAAACTCGTCCCAGCTCTTGCTGCGCAGCCCCTCAATGGAGATACCGGCCGACTGCAGCTGGCGCAGAGCCTCTGGCCGCGGCATGCCCGAAGGATGACTGCCCGCGCTGTAGGCCCGCACCCGGCCCGCCGCCTTGTGGTTGAGCAGCGCCTCGGCAAGAATCGAACGAGCCGAGTTGCCCGTGCAGAGAATCAGGACGTTGTAGGGCTGCGACATGGCGACGGCGGTGCTCCAGGGGTCAGGATCGTGTGCCGGGCAGTCCACAGGCAGCGGGACCGCAGCAACACATACGCACATACAGATATAAGTTGCCGCCTCACATCCGTCAAGGCATATACTTTGGCTGATGTCCCCCTCTCCCACGGCCTGTAGCCTGACCACCCTGTTTACCGCACTGGCAGACCAGACGCGCCTGCGCCTGCTCCACCTGATGCAGGATCGGGAGGTCTGCGTCTGCGTGCTGGCTGAGGTACTGCAGCTCAGCCAGCCGAAGATCTCCCGCCATTTGGCCAGCCTTCGCCGCAGCGGCCTGGTACAGGCCAGGCGCGACGGCAAGTGGATGCACTATCGCGTGGCTCCCTTGCCTGACGCGCGGCTGGATGCCATTCTGCGGGCCACCCTGCTGGCCTGTGCCCAAGACGCGGCGATGCAGACCGACCAGCAGCGCCTAACCCGGGCCAGCTGCGACGCTCCCGCCTTAATCCAGTTAGATCAATAGTTGCGTCCTCTCAACCGGCTATTGTCCCCGATCCTGGCGCGTCGGGTCGCCGGTGACATCCCAGGGCCGACATGCCGTCCAGGCCAGTCGTGCGGACGCAGCCAGGAGCGCAGCCTCTGGCCGCGTCCGTTGCTCCTCGACGGTCACGCCTCCCTGCCGGCGGCAACGTCACGGGAGTGTGAAAGAATGAGGCTGGATCAGGAGACACATGGCGGCATCGGTAGCGGAGACGGAGTTTGTAACGGCGGAGGCGGCTGGGCAAGGCAGCGCGGTGCGCAGCATCAGGAAGACGACGCTTCAGAACGGCATGATGGTGCTGACCGAGCAGATGCCTTGGGTGCGGAGCGTCTCCATGGGAGCGTGGGTCGGCACGGGCTCGCGCGACGAATCTGCCCAGCGGAACGGCATCTCGCACTTTGTTGAGCACATGGTGTTCAAGGGCACCGGCAGTCGCTCGGCGCAGCAGATTGCCCGTGAGGTGGATACCATGGGCGGCAACCTGGACGCCTTCACGAGCAAAGAAACGATCTGCTTCAATATCAAGGTTTTGGACGAAAATGTGCAGCCTGCGCTTGATGTTCTGAGTGATCTGGTGCTGCACCCGACCTTTGCGCCGGAGGACGTGGCACGGGAGCAGGGCGTCATCCTGGAAGAGATCAAGATGGATGAGGACAACCCGGACTACCTGGTGCATGAGGTCTTTACCCAGAACTTCTGGAAGAATCATGCGCTGGGGCGACCGATCCTGGGCACGGCCAAGACGGTCGCCACGTTCGACCAGGCGATCCTGCTGGAGTACTTCCGCGAGCGATTCACGGCAGAGAATATGATCTTCTCCGCAGCTGGCAACCTGGACCACGATGCCTTTGTCGAGCAGGTCGCGCGCTACTTTGGCGAATTGCCAGCTTCCGGGCACCGCGGCACCGCCGAGCCCGCACCGCAGGCCACCCCGCACATTACCCTGAAGCGCAAGAAGAGTCTGGAGCAGGTGCAGCTTTGCCTGGGCGTGACGGCACCGCCGGTGAACCACCCCAGCCGCTATGCGGTCTACCTGCTGAATACGATGCTGGGTGGCGGCATGAGCTCGCGGCTGTTCCAGGCTATCCGCGAGGACCGCGGCCTGGCCTACTCCATCTACTCCGAGATGAACCCCTTCCGCGACACCGGGTCGCTGAGCGTCTACGCCGGTACGTCGGTGGATAAGACGACCGAGGTGCTGCGGCTTACGTTGGCCGAGTTCCGGCGTCTGAAGCAGGAGAGGGTGAGTGACGCGGAGCTGAAGCGCGCCAAGGACCAGCTCAAGAGCAACATGGTGCTGGCACTGGAGAGCTCCGGCAGCCGCATGGCAAACCTGGCGCGGCAGCAGATGTACTTTGGCCGCTTCTTCGGTGTGGAAGAGATTACGCGAGGCATTGAAGCCGTGACACCGGACCAGGTGCTGGAGCTGGCCAACGAGCTGCTGCAACCGCAGACGATGGCGCTGACCCTGCTGGGGAACCTGGGCAGCATGCAGATTGACCGCGAGCAACTGGCCTGCTAGGGCAGAACTGCCCCAAAGGTGGCACTCACCGCTGTTGCCCAGGCTGGCGCATCTGCTGGATGCCGACCGGCAGTGCTGGTAGAGTTTGTGGTAGCTGGTGCCGGAAAGGCGAGGAACGACGAGAGACATGATGACCAAGTGGAGCTGCATGCAGCACCCAGCCGAGCAGCGCGCCCGGCAAACGGAAGAGGGCTTTACGCTCATCGAGCTGCTGATTGTGATGTCGGTGATGCTGATTCTGATGACGCTGGCCATTCCGCAGATGTTGAAGATCACCAAGCAGACGCGCGAGACCTCGGCCATCCAGTCGGTGCGCACCATCGGCCAGGCGGAGCTGCAGTACAACTCGCAGTACCCGGCGAACGGCTTTGCCTGCTCGCTGGCGGTCCTTGGTGGCGACCCCAAGTCTGGCGCGCCAAGCGCACAGGCCGCGCAGCTGATTCCGCCGGATCTGGCCTCGGGACAGAAGTCTGGCTACACGTTCTCCATTACCAACTGCAACAAGGTTACGGTCAACAACCAGGACCAGTACACCTCATACGAGATCATTGCCGTGCCGCAGGCCGTGGGTAAGACCGGTGACCGCGGCTTCTGCTCTGACGAGAACAACCTGATCAAGTTTGACCCGGCTGGCGGCACCAACTGCACGCAGCCGCTGCAGTAACGGAGCCCCCAGGTGCGAATCCGCCATTGGCTGCTGTGCAGCGCGATGTGGCTGGCGCTCGGTGCCCTGCCCTGCTCTGCGCTGGACGCGGCTGACCTAGCCCTGCTGAACCGGGTGGACGCGCACTACAACCACCTGACCTCGCTACGCACGCACTACCGCGAGCAGTATCGCGGCATGGGCATGGACCGCAGCGAAGAGGGCACGCTGGTACTGAAGAAGCCCGGCCGCATGCGCTGGGAGTACGCCGACCCCGCGGGCAAACTGTTTGTGCTGGACGGCAAGTACGCCTGGTTCTACACGCCGGGCGATAGCGAGGCGCAACGCATCCCTGCCAAAGACATGGATGATCTGCGCTCGCCGTTGCGGTTTCTGCTGGGCCACACGGAGCTGAAGAAGGAGCTGGATGGCATTGTGGTGAAGCCGCAGGGCGCGGGCTACCGCATCGCTGGAGTGCCCAGGGGGATGGCCGAGCGCGTCAAGGCGCTAACGCTGGACGTCTCCGCGACCGGAGCCATTGCGGCGATGACGCTGGAAGAGGTGGATGGCGCCGTGACGGCGTTCACCTTCACGGGCATGGAAGAGAACGTGCCTGTGGCAGACAGTGCGTTTCACTTCTCGCCTCCGGCTGGTGTCACAGTCGTGGATGGCATGAAACCGATCTAGCCGCACGGAGCACCACACCAAAAGCGTGTGGAATCAGGCTCCGGCCTTGCGTCGATACGCAGTTCTGTAACCTGACTGGCTTAGAATGCAGGGATAGGACACGGTGAGAGTGTGGCGCGCAGGTGCGCCTGGGAGGCGGGCAGCAGGATGGTGCAGGAGACGGGGCTGAAGAGCCTGAGCACGGAAGAACTGGTGCAGGCAGTGCATGGGTTGGAGCCGCGGGTGGCGGTGTTTGACTGCGATGGCACGCTGTGGAGCGGCGATGCCGGCTCCGGCTTTATGAAGTGGACGATTGAGACGGGCCTGGTCTCGCGCGAGATGACCGACTGGATCGATGCGCGGTATCGCGCGTACAAGCGCGGAGAGGTCTCCGAACTGGCGATCTGCGGCGAGATGGTGCAGATGTACCAGGGCCTGCGCGAGAGCGAGATGCGTCGCGCGGCACGGGAGTTTTTTGTCTCGCAGACCGAAAAGAACATCTTCCCGGAGATGAAGGAGCTGGTCGCCAGCCTGCAGGCACGCGGTACCGAGATCTGGGCGGTTAGCTCGACCAACGACTGGGTCATCGAAGAGGGCGTCACGCGCTTCGGCATCGCGGCAGACCACGTGCTGGCAGCTCGCGTCGAGGTGGTCGATGGCGTGGTAACTCAACGGCTGCGCGACGTGCCAACCGACGAGGGCAAGGTAAGTGCCCTGGCCGGCGTGGGCATCACGGCCCCGGATGCGGTCTTTGGCAACTCCGTGCACGACGCAGCGATGCTGGCACTTGCGCGGCGGGCCTTTCCCGTGAATCCTACCCCGGCGCTACAGGAGCAGAGCGCAACCGCGGGCTGGAGCGTGTATTTCCCGGCCGGGGTGTCCAGACCTTAACGCCTGCAGCGGATAACGCTACACCTTTGAAGCCTTTACCTCCACTTTCCCGTCTAAGATGGTTAGACGTGAAAGACCCTATCCGCAAGCTTGGTTCGCATGGCGCAGCTACAGCGCCGAAGCCGGTTCGACTGGTGGTCGCGGCACTGATGGTGCGCGACACGGCCGAGGGTCGGCAGCTGCTCATCTGCCAGCGGCGGCCTGACCAGCCGATGAGCCTGAAGTGGGAGTTCCCTGGCGGCAAGATTGAGCCGGGCGAAGGCGCAGAGGCTGCCCTGGCCCGCGAACTGAACGAGGAGTTGGGTATCCATGCCGAGGTAGGTCGCCTGGTCTCGCGAGTGCGGCACAAGTATCGCAACGGCGGTGCGGTTGACCTCCGCTTCTTTGAGGTGCGGCAGTTTCAGGGCGAGTTGCAGAACCGCATCTTCAACGACATGCGCTGGGTGGGGCTGGCGGAGCTGGTGGGCTATGACTTCCTGGCGGCAGACCTGGGCTTGATCAAAGAGCTGGCCGAGGGCAAGCTGCTGTAACGCCCGCCACTAGCCGTGGAGACCATTCCAGAACATGACACAGGACAGGCCGATGACCACTACGGCCGTCACCCAGGCGACGATGTTGAACCAGTGCGAGTTGATGTACTCGCCCATCAGGTCGCGCTTGTTGATGAGCAGCAGCATGAAGATCAGCACGATCGGCAGCAGTATCCCGTTCAGCACCTGGGACAGAATGATGACCCGGACCAGGGGGAAGTTTGGCACCAGCACGATGCCCGCACCCAGCACGATCAGCAGCGTATAGAACCAGTAGAAGAACGGCGCTTCTTTGAAGTGCTTGTCCAGCCCGCTCTCCAGCCCCAGACCCTCGCACACCGTGTAGGCGGTGGAGAGCGGCAGGATGGAGGCGGAAAAGAGGGATGCGTTGAACAACCCGGCCGCAAACAGGATGAAGGCGTAGTCCCCGGCCAGCGGCTTCATGGCCCCGGCAGCATCGGAGGGGTCGGCGATGTTACGCATGCCGTGCAGGTAGAGCGTTGCCGCGCAGGCCACGATGATGAACCACGCCACCACGTCCGTAAAGATCGAGCCGATGATGACATCCAGACGCGATGCCTTGTACTGCCGCACGCCAACGCCCTTCTCCACAATGGAAGACTGCAGGTAGAACTGCATCCAGGGCGCGATGGTGGTGCCGATGACGCCGATCGTCATGTACACATAGGTGCTGTCGCTCCATACATGGCGAGGCGGCAGCTTGACGGTCTGCATCATGGAGAGGTGCCAGTCCGGATTGCTGAGCACGCCGGCAACGATGTACGCGATGTAGAAGACACTGGCGACGATGAAGATCTTCTCGACGCTCTTGTAGTCGCCTTTGACGACCAGGAACCAGACCAGAAACGCGCACACCGGCACGGAGATGTATTTACTGATGTGGAAGAGTTGCATAGAGCCGGCGATGCCGGAGAACTCTGCCACCACGTTGCCAAAGTTGACGATGACCAGCAGGATCATGACGACGAAGGTCATGCGCAGGCCAAACTCTTCGCGGATCAGGTCAGAGAGCCCCTTGCCGGTGACGGCACCCATGCGGGCGCACATCTCCTGCACCACGATGAGTGCCAGGGTGATGGGAATCATCGTCCACAGTAAGGTGTAGCCGTACTGGGCACCGGCCTGGGAGTAGGTGAGAATGCCGCCGGAGTCGTTATCGACGTTGGCGGTGATGAATCCCGGGCCAAAGACGGCGAAGAAGAAGATCAGTCGTGTCCGATACTTGCGCCACCAGCTCATCCCTAGCTCCTTCGATGCAGCCACAGCAGAGATGAACCCCGAGTGCGTGCCTCTGTATCCGAGTGTGAGGTCTCCCCCTCCACTAAATTACCCCATCCGGCTGGCTGCACCCAGTGTGTGGCAGGGTTTTTACGCAGTGGTTCTCGCCACTTAACCTGGTTGGCCGCTGCGGCTGCGCAGTTGCCGAACCCGTTCCAGTATCAGGCTCACCTGGTGATCGTTGTGGTAACCGTCGCGCAGGGCGCGGGCGTGTCCGGCCGCGGCAATCCGAGTGCGTGCCGCTTCGTCGGGCAGGTAGCGCTGCAGCTTGGCCAGCAGTTCCTGGTAGCCGGTAAAAAAGACGGCCTCCTCGTCTTCGCGGAAGCGTTGCAGGTGGCCTTCCGAGCGCTCCGCCAGCAGGAAGCCGCCGCAGCCTGCGATCTCAAAGCTCTTGTGGACGAACTCGTCCTGGTTCGAGAGCGTGAGGAACGACAGGTTGATGCGCGACCGCCAGATGGCCTCGCGGTACTGCTGCTGGTAGAGCTCTCCCTCGCAGTACAGGCGATCAAACCGGGCGGGCGAGAGTGCCCGCGACCAGGCCCGGCGGTTGCCGGAGATGGCGACCCGCAGCCCAGCCTCCTCGGCCAGGCGCGCCAGTGTCTCCGCACGATCGTCGTAGGGCGTGCCAATAAAGGAGACGTCGCGGTCGCGATCTGCGTCGGACCAGCCGGGCGGCGGAGGAAAGTGGATCGTCGGCTCGTAGGCCGTCTGGATCTTGATCACATCCCGAGCCCCGCGAGCGGTGTAGTCGGCGATGTTCTTCTCACGCTGCACCACGTGCAGGTCGTAGTGCGGAATGCACTGCATGTAGAGGCGCCAGCCGGGATCGTTCCGCGGGCCGAACGGGTTGTCGATCATGTAGCTGACGACCGGGATGCCCAGCGCACGCAGCTTGCGCAGGGTTGCCGGCTGCATGGCAAGCAGCTTGTCCACCCAGATCAGATCCGGCTGCAGCTCCCGAGCCTGGCGCAGCAGGTCGCGGTTCAGGCGGGTCACCGATGGCCCGGCCGCCAGCCGGAAGACGATCTTGCGCACCAGCGGATGGGCCGGATCGTAGTCATACGCATTGAACGGGATGACCGAGTGGCCCAGCCGCTCCAGCGCCCACAACCGATAGAGCGCGGAGTCGCTGGGGGAGAGACCGGCAGCATAGAGGATCTTCACGGGCGACGAACCTAGCTCCTGGACCGCAGCAGCGAGATAACCTGCTCCGCATGCACCACACCCACCAGCTTGCGCTCATCGTCCAGCACAGGCAAGGAGTGCAGGTTGTACTTGTCGAACAGCTCGGCCACCTTCTTTCCGTTGACCTCCTGATGGCAGGTCACCAGGTGGCCGTGGGGCAGCGACTGCAGCGAGGCGTGGGGCGGGGCCAGCAGCAGTTGCACCAGGGGAATCAGCGCAACGATGTGCTGCTCGTCGTCCAGCAGGTAGATCTCGGTCACGTTCTCGACATCGCCCTCAAACTCCCGCAGTGCAGCGATCGCTGTAGCTACCGAGTCCTGCACTGGCAGCGCGATGTACTCGGTGGTCATGCGCCCGGCGGCGGAGTCGCCAGAGAACTCGAGCAGCTCCTCGACCTCCTGGCGCTCCTCGGGGTCCATCTCGTCCAGGATTGCCTCTGAGCGTTCGTCGGAGAGTTCGGAGAGCAGGTCGGCGGCCGCGCCGGGGTCCATCTCCTCCACAATGCCGGCGATCTGCTCGGAGTCCAGCGACTCGATCAGCGTCTGCTGCAGCTTGGGGGTTACCTCTTCCAGCGCCTCGGCGGCCACATCCTCATCCAGCGACTGGAAGAGCGCCTGGCGCTCGGCCGGTGCCAGCTCCTCCAGAATGTCGGCGAGGTCAGAGGGGTGAATGCGCGCGAGCCCCTCCTGCTCGATCTTGAGCCGCACCCGGCGCGCGGGGTCCCGGTCGATCAGATCGACAAAGTTCCAGGGGATGGGCGTCGCTTTGAAGCGGTCGGCTACCCGCTCCACCGTGGTGCGGGGCAGACCTTTGAGCAAGCGTCGCACGGCTCCGCGCAGGCCGATCTCAACCTCTGCGATGCGCAGGCGCAGATGCGGCGCAGACTCCGGATGGTGCTCCCAAACCAGGTTGACGTCGTTGACCCGCACCACCTTGTGGCCGTTGACGTCGATGATCTGCTGATCCAGCAGGTCCCGCTCCAGCAGCAGGATGGTCTCGTTGTCGGCGAAGATCTCTGGCTCAACCTCCGGCTGCAGGCGAATCTCACCGTGAAGCCCCAGCTGCAGCGCGGCGATGGGTACCAGCAGCAGCCTGCCGCCGTGGCGCAGCACCAGGCCAAAGACGTGGTGCGCATCCACCAGCGGCGAGACGGCAAACTCCTTGATGCGCCCCACGGTGCTGTCTGCCGTGGCCGACAGCACAGGGGCCGCCATCAGGGCGGAGACCGAGGTGCGATGGTGAGTGCTGCGTGTCATGGAGAGCCCGTCGCTGCAGAGAAGCTGAGTCGTATGCAGGAGTTGCGGCCGCGGCAGGCAACAGATCGGCGGCCGGAAATCATCTGCTAGAGGGAATCCTACCTCAAGCAACCGACGGGACAGGGCGAGAGCGGCCGATAATCGAGTCGCCGGATACTGGCGGTAACGCTCCGGCGAATTGACGATGAAACTACGGCAGGATTCTTGACTTTCCTGGGTCGAGCAAGCAAACTGCGAACAACCCTGTAGCGCAACCGAAGACTTGATCTGCTGAAGGATGATCAGTGGCCGATTCGACCAAAAGCCGGGCGGAGATGACCTTAGGCTCAACCCTGGAGAGCGTTGACCTGGTAGAGCGGACCGCTGAGGAGTGGGCGCAGGGGACAGGCTTTGATGAGGACACCGTCTCGCACATTTCCATCGCCGCCCGCGAGGCCGCAGTCAACGCCGTGCTGCACGGCAACGCCTACGATACGAAGAAGCACATTACGGCATCCTTCGAGAGAACGGCCGACTCCCTCATCATCCGCCTGACCGACGAAGGCGCGGGGCTGGACCCCGATAAGATTCCCGATCCGCTGGCGCCGGAGAATATCCTGCGAGGCTCAGGACGTGGTATCTTCCTCATCCGGGCGTTTATGGATGAAGTTGGTATCCGGCAGCTGCACCCTGGAACCGAGTTGACTTTGATTAAACACCGAACCCCCGAGCAGACGGGAAGTTAAGGAGAACACCACGTATGAGCATGAAAGTACACACGCGCCAGGTGGATGGCGTCACGATTCTGGATCTGAGCGGCCGGATCACCCTGGGTGAAGGCAGCATCACCATCCGTGATGCGGTGCGCGACGTACTGGCCAAGGGTTCCAGCAAGATTCTGCTGAATCTCGGCGATGTGAACTACATCGATAGCTCGGGCATCGGCGAGTTGGTCAGCGCGTTCACCACGGTGAAGAACAGTGGCGGCGAGCTGAAGCTGCTGAACCTGACCAAGAAGGTGCACGACCTGTTGCAGATCACCAAGCTGTACACGGTATTTGATGTGAAGGACGACGAGGCTTCGGCCATCGCGGCCTTCACCAAGTAAGACAAGCAATCCCTGACTACAGAAAAGGCCACCGCTTCGGCGGTGGCCTTTTCCTTGCTGCGGCAGACGACTTGCCTACTTGCTGAAGTCCACCTTGGGAGCCGTCGCGTTCTCCGGATTGCCCTTGAAGTACTCGTCGCGGTAGTGGAAGCCGGCAAAGTTGGCCCAGATGCTGTTAGGAAACTGGCGCACGTAGACGTTGTAGTCCTCCAGCGTGCGGTTGTACCGCTGGCGCTCCACCGCGATGCGGTTTTCGGTGCCGGCCAGCTCATCGCTCAGGCGGGTGAACTGGTCACTTCCCTTCAGGTTCGGGTACTGCTCCTGCAGGCGGAAGAAGGGGCCCAGTGCCACATCGAGCTTGGTGTTGGCGTTGATGGCGGCAGCATGGTCAGAGCCCGCAGCCAGCACGCCCGCGCGCGCATTGGCAATATTCGTCAGCACCGTAGACTCTTCATTCACGTAACCCTTGACGGTGGCCACCAGGTTCGGAATCAGGTCCAGCCGGCGCTGCTGGACCACGTCCACCTGCGCATAGGCCTGGTTGACGGCCTCGTTCTTCTCGACCAGGGTGTTCCGGGCGCCAATGTAGCTGCCACCGACGAGCAGGAGCACAACGATCAGCAGACCGAAGACTCCCAGGACGATCCATAAAGGCTTCATGATTTCCTCAACTTTCGTGGACTGCAGTTTGATTCGATGCCCAGCCAGAGGCTCTCGCTGCGGGTTGGCCGCCGCGTGCCCCTGCCGAGCATAGGACGTAACGATCTGTTAGAAGTCTCCACTGGCGCCTCCGCCGCCGGAGCTGCCCCCGCCGAAGCCGCCAAAGCCGCCGCCGCCATCGCCATCGTTCCCGCGACCGCCACCACCGCCAAAGCCGCCCCCCAGCAGATTGCCCAGCAGGAAAAAGAGAATCCCCGTGTTGCCCGTCGCCACCAGCAGGATGATGACGAAGACCACACCGCCGATGGCGATGAGCACCTGCCACGGCCGCACCTGCACCACCTGCTGCGAGCGCCGTGGATAGCCATAGTCGTCAGACGGCTGGCCGGTCAGCGTCACTCCGGCGTCGGCGGCAATGTCTGCGGCCAGTTGGCGTACCCCCAGCGGCACGGCTGTGTTGTAGTCGCCCTGCTGTGCGGCCGGCACCATGGACCGGCCAATATCGCCCACCTTGGCGTCGTTCAGCACGCCCTCCAGCCCGTAACCCACCTCAATGCGGCCACGCCGCGGCGTCATCACCAGCAGCATCAGCACACCGCGATCGGTGCCCTTGGTACCGACCTTCCACTTGTCCTCCAGCTCCGTCGTGAACTCTTCGATGGACTGGTCGGGCGGCAGCGACTTGATGGTGACGACCGCGATCTGCGCGTGCGCCTGCTGATCGACAGCCTGGCACAACTGATCGACCGACTCGATCGTCGAGGGCGAGAGCACGCCCGCAAAGTCGTTGACATATCCGGTGGGTGCCGGCAGGTCAGCAACCCGCTCGGCAAGGGCGGGCGAGGCAGTCAGGTTGCCAAAGAGCAGCACTGCCAGCAAAGGCAACACCAGCAGGCGCGCCAGTCGTACGACGGGACCCGGATCCCGCCTGCGGCACGGCACTGCGGCGGTAGTCACCTGTTCCGTCTTGCGTCTCATCCACGCCATTCTACGCTGAATACCCACCCAGAGAAGGTACGCAGGCGACGCCCCCGAGGTTCCCAGAAGCTAACCCAGCGGTGCGATTCTGCCCACTGCAAACCTGTATTCTCAACCTCGGAGCCCTTGCTATGACCCAGAACCCTGACCTGCAGCCACCTGTCGCCCGCCGCGAACCCACCCCTACCCACATCCACGGACAGACGCTGGAAGACGACTACCGCTGGCTGCGGCAGAAGGACTCGCCCGAGGTGCTGACCTACCTGGAGGCGGAGAACGCCTATACCGCCGCCATGATGCAGTCGACCCAGCCGCTGCAGGACCGTCTGTACGCCGAGATGCTCTCCCATATCAAGGAGACAGACGAGTCTGTGCCCTACCGGTTTGGCGGCTGGTACTACTCCACCCGCACGGTGGAGGGGCTGCAGTATGCCATCTACAGCCGCAGGCGCGCGGCGGCAGACGACAGCCTGGCTGCGGACTCGCCGGAAGAGATCATGCTGGACATGAATAAGCTTGCCGAAGGTCAGGCATTCATGTCACTTGGCGGCTTGAGCGTGAGCCCTGATGGCACCCTGCTGGCCTACTCCACAGACAACACCGGCTACCGGCAGTACACGCTCCACCTGCGCAACCTGGCCACCGGCCAGGACCTGCCTGACACTGCGGAGCGCGTGGGCTCCTTCTGCTGGGCCGCCGACAGCCGGACGCTCTTCTACACCACAGAAGACGAGACGACCAAGCGGCAGGACCGCCTGTACCGGCACCGCCTGGGAGAGACCGCCGCACAGGACGCGCTGCTGCTTCACGAGACCGACGAACGCTTCAACCTGGGCGTAGGCAAGACCCGCGATGGCCGCTACATCCTGCTGGAGTGTGGCAGCCACACCACCAGTGAGTGGCGCTACCTGCCAGCCGACGCCCCGGAAGGCACGTTTGCCATGATCGCCGAGCGAGTGGACGAGCAGGAGTACTCCGTGGATCACCGCCATGGCCGCTTCTACCTTCGCACCAATGACGCCGGTAAGGCCTTCCGCCTGGTGACCGCACCTGTAGCCTCACCGGGCCGCGAGCACTGGACGGAGCTGGTGCCACTTAAACCGGAAGCCCCGCTTGAGGATTTCGATCTATTTAATTCATTTATCGTGCTTTCTCTCCGAGAGCAAGGCCTGCCAACCTTGCAGGTTGTGGAGCTGGGTGCAGACGGAGCGCTTGGCCACTCGCGGGCGATCACCTTTCCTGAACCTACCTACTCCGCGCAAAGCCACGTCAATCGCGAGTTCGAGGTGCGCGTCTTCCGTTACGCCTACCAGTCACTGGTCTCGCCAGCCTCCGTCTACGAGTACGACGTAGCGACGGGCGTCTCCACACTTCTGAAGGAGCAGGAGGTGCCGGGCGGCTTCCAGCGCGAGCACTACGGCTCCGAGCGGCTCTGGGTGCGCGCCGAAGATGGCACCCAGGTGCCTGTGTCGCTGGTCTACCGTCGCGAATCCTTCAAGCAAGACGGCAGCAACCCGCTGTATGTCTATGGATATGGGTCATATGGCTACCCCCTGCCGGTCAGCTTCGGCTCCAGCCGTCTGTCTCTGCTGGATCGTGGCGTGGTGATGGCGTACGCCCACATCCGCGGCGGCGGCGAGCTTGGCGACGCCTGGCACGACGCCGGCAAGATGCAGGTGAAGCGCAATACCTTCACGGACTTCGTAGCCGTCACCGAGCATCTTGTGGAAAAGAAGTACGGCGCTGTGGATCGCGTGGCGATTGAGGGCGGCAGCGCCGGCGGGCTGCTGATGGGTGCCGTGGTCAACCTGCGGCCCGATCTCTTCCGCGTGGTGCTGTCGCATGTGCCGTTCGTGGACGTGATGAACACCATGCTGGACGCCAGCCTGCCCCTGACCGTGGGCGAGTACGAGGAGTGGGGCAACCCGAACGATCCTGAGGCGTTCGCGACTATGCGCAGCTACTCGCCGTATGACAACCTGAAGCCCGGCCCCTACCCGGCCATGCTGGTAAAGACCAGCCTGAACGACAGCCAGGTGATGTACTGGGAGCCCGCAAAGTATGTGGCAAAGCTGCGCACGCTGAAGACCGACACCACGCCGCTGTTGCTGCACATCAACATGGATGCAGGGCACGGCGGGGCCAGCGGACGCTACGACTATCTGAAGGAGATCGCCTTCGACTACGCATTTCTGCTGCGCGAGCTGGGCGTAGAGGGCTAACGCGCCCTCTCCGCCCCGATGCGCTTCTCTGCCCCGGCGATGATGCCGGCCTGAAACGCCGGTTGCGTGGGCAAGGTGAGGTGCCCGGCCGAGGCAGGAGAGCCAGCATGGCTTGTAGCAGAAAGGGCTATCGCAGAATATCTCGCATACAGAACACCTCGCAGCAGGGGCCTACCGCGGGGCACTCGTGCAAAGCGCTGTAAATGGGCTTGGCACGCAGCTTAGCGAGTTGATACTGTGGTGCGGCCCGTTGCGGGGCAGGATTTTTTCCCCTTCAGGAGAACCGAGATGACGTTTGTGATGCGGAAGCATGCAGCAGCCGTAGTGTGTGGTGCCGCGCTGGCGGCGTGGCCCCTAGCCCTGGCGGCGCAGAACACCCCCAGCGATGTGCCGCCCGTGATTGACGTGCATGTGCATGCGATGGACGACTCCGGCCCGTATGCCGTGCCCATGTGCCCCAACACGGCGAAGTTCACGGCATCGGACCCCGACACCAAAGAGGCACCGTTTGGCTGGGTGCAGGAGGAGTGCACGCCCAAGCTCTACCCCTCGGCCAAGGGCGAGTATCTCAAGGACGTCGCCGCAGAGATGCAGAAGCTGAACGTAACGGCGGTGGTCTTCGGCTCGCCCGAGGCAGTCAAGAAGTGGCAGGAGGCCATTCCCGGCCACGTGATTCCGGGTACCAGCTTCACGGGCGGCATGGGGCGCGGCTCGCGCGTACCCATGGATGAGCTGCGCAAGGACTTTACCACCGGCGGTTTCAAGGTAATGGGCGAGATTGGCCTGCAGTACGAGGGCGTCTCGCCCAGCGACATGAGCGTGGACCAGTACTTTGCGCTGGCCGAGCAGTTGGATATCCCGGTGGCCATCCACATGGGCACGGGCGGCAGCGGACGCGCCAACGTGACTACGCCGACCTATCGCGGATCAGCAGGCAATCCGCTGTTGCTGGAGGAGCTGCTGGCCCGGCACCCCAAGCTGCGCGTGCAGGTGATGCACGCCGGATACCCGATGATCGACAACATGCTGACGCTGCTGCAGGCCAACTCGCACGTGTACGTCGACGTGGCGGGGCTGATCTGGAGCTACCCCATCAAAGAGGTGAACCGCTACGTGGAGCGGCTGGTCGATGCGGGCTTTGAAGATCGCGTGATGTTTGGCACGGATCAGCTCATCTGGCCCGGCCTGATGCGCTACTCCATCAGCGTCATTCAGAACGCCGACTACCTGACCCCGGAGCAGAAGCGCGACATTCTGTACAACAACGCGGCGCGCTTCCTGCGGCTCGACACGAAGGACAAGAAGTAAGCCGCCACCAATCCAGCGGGCGTGGCGCACACCCAGTCGCCACGCCCGTTTTGCTTTGCAAGGATGCTTCCGGTGTAGCGACGCTACCCTGCGTACTGCTCGTCGGTCACCTGCTCCAGCCAGTCGACGGTCTTGCCGTCCAGCTTCTCCTGGATGGCGATGTGGGTCATGCCGGTGGTGGCCGCAGCGCCGTGCCAGTGCTTCTCTCCCGGCTCGAACCAGATCACATCTCCCGGCCGGATGATCTCAATCGGCCCGCCCCAGCGCTGCGCGCATCCGCACCCAGCGGTGACCACTAGCGACTGGCCGAGCGGGTGCGTGTGCCAGGCCGTGCGGGCACCGGGCTCAAAGGTGACGGCAGCGGCCACCACGCGGGCGGGGTCTGGCGGGCTGAGCAGCATATCGACCCGGACGCTGCCGGTAAAGTACTCGGCCGGACCTTTGGCGGAGGGTTGTGCGCCTGCGCGCTGAATGTTCATGAAGAAGGGTTCCTTTCTGCGATGCGACGAGCATAACGAAGGCCCGGGGCGGGTAGCGAACCAGCCCCGGGCACGACGCTGGTTAGATGCCGGTCATCTTCTCGATGTGCTCCGGGTAGCGGTCGCCGACCAGAGTAATCTTTTGGGCGGCCTCGTCGATAGCGGTGAGATCAGCTGCGGTCAGCGTGACCGATGCCGCGCCCAGGTTCTCCTCCAGCCGCGAGAGCTTGGTGGTACCCGGGATGGGTACGATCCACGGCTTCTGCGCCAGCAGCCAGGCCAGCGCAATCTGGGCGGGCGTGGCGTTCTTCTGCGCGGCGATGGCAGCGAGCAGATCCACAACGGCCTGGTTGGCCTCGCGAGCCTCTGCGGTAAAGCGCGGCAGCGTGCTGCGGAAGTCGTTGCTGGCCAGCTCCGTGGTGGCCGAGATGGCACCCGTCAGAAAGCCCTTGCCCAGCGGGCTGTAGGGCACAAAGCCGATGCCCAGCTCCTCGAGCAGCGGAACGATCTCCTGCTCTGGCCGCCGCCACCACAGCGAGTACTCACTCTGCAGCGCGGTAACAGGCTGCACGGCGTGGGCGCGGCGGATGGTGCCTGCCCCAGCCTCGGACAGGCCAAAGTGCTTCACCTTACCCTGCTGGATCAGGTCTTTGACCGTGCCGGCGACGTCCTCAATCGGCACGTTCGGATCGACACGGTGCTGGTAGAGCAGGTCGATGCACTCCACGCGCAGCCGCTTGAGCGAACCCTCCACGGCCTTGCGAATGGTGTCCGGGTGGCTGCTGATTCCCTGCCAGCCGGGCGTGCCATCGGGTTTCATCAGAAAGCCGAACTTGGTGGCGAGGACGACCTGGTCGCGGACCGGCGCGAGCGCCTCGCCCAGCAGGTCCTCATTGGTGTACGGGCCGTAGACCTCGGCCGTGTCAAAGAAGGTGACGCCACGGTCGACGGCGGCACGCAGCAGCGCGATCATCTCCTGCCGGTCTTTAGGTGCGCCGTAGCTGAAGCTCATGCCCATGCAGCCCAGGCCGATCGCCGAGACTTGGAGGTTGCTATTGCCGAGAGTGCGAGTTTGCATCGTGTTGCTCCTTGGGTGTTATCCAGGTACGAGCGTAGCTCCAAGTAGGGTCGCAGCGGTATCCTGATCCTGCCGATCTCTTGCCTGATCCTCCGGCAGGCTGAAAAAGCGTAGCGTGACGTAACCGCACTTTGACATACTGCTGAGACCGGGACCGAGGAGAAACGCCGTGACCACAAGCACGCCAGACCGCCAGACCGACCCACACTGCGAGACGTTGCGCCGCGAGCTCTCCCTCCGACTTGCCCGATACGCTGAAACGGAACGGGTTATCGTCACACCGATCCCGGGCTTTCTCGTCTCCATGCGCACCGCCCCTTCGGCGTGCCTCTTTTTGCGCTATGAGCCGGAGCTGGTTCTGTTTCTCCAGGGCGAGAAGCAGATTGAGCTGGGCGGAACCCTGTACCGGCACACCGGCGGCAGCTTCCTGCTGACCTCCATCGATCTGCCGGTGATGAGCCAGATCACTCGAGCGACTCCTGAGGAGCCGTACCTTGCCGCAGTCCAGCGGCTGGATATGAACCTGGTGCGCGAGATGATGAGCCGCGAGGAGTTTCCGCCACTGGCACCGGGACAGGCTCCGCAGGGCATGGCGTCGGGTGTAGCCACGGCGGAGATGCTGGATGCGGTGCTGCGGCTGGTGAAGCTGCTGGAGCGGCCTGCGGAGATCGCCGTGCTCGCCGACCTCATCCAGCGCGAGCTGGTGTTTCGCGTGCTGCAGGGGCCGCAAGGCGGACATCTGCGGGCGATTGCCACGCTCGGCGACCAGAGCCAGCGCACGGCCAAGGCAGTCGCCTGGCTGCGCGACAATTACACCAAGACGCTGCGTATGGAGGAGCTGGCCGAGGTGGCCCAGATGGGCGTCTCCACGCTGCACCACCACTTCCGCTCGCTCACCTCGATGAGTCCGCTGCAGTACCAGAAGCGGCTGCGCCTGCACACCGCCCGCGAGCGCATGCTGCTGGAAGGAATCGACGCCGCCAGCGCAGCGTTTGAGGTGGGCTACGAGAGCCCCAGCCAGTTCAGCCGCGAGTATCGCAGGCTCTTCGGGCAGCCGCCCATGCGCGACGTGAAGACGCGCCGCACGCCGACTGCCGAGGCAGCCTACAGCTAGGCCGCACGCCGACTGCTGCGCGGTCCGCTACACGCACTGTCGTTTGCACCATGCATTGATAACGTTACAATCGTGCGGGACTTTGGGCACGGAGCACGATGCATGCATAAATACTCACGCCGACAGATGCTGGAGTCGCTCGCACTGGCCGGCGCAGCACCGGCACTTTGGCCGCAGCTTGTCGCCGCCGAATCAACCGTAGCAACCGCGCCGCTGCCGGCAGCCGATCGCCGAAAACTGGCCGAGCCACTGGTGGCGTACTTCCAGCAGAACGCCCCCAAGCTTTTGCGTCCGGCGCAGGGGCCGTTCCGTTTCCCCACCCTCGCGCCCAGCCTGCCGGGCAAGCAGTACTCCGCCGAGCTGTGGGACTGGGACACGCTGTGGACCTGCCGTGGACTCTTCCGGCTGGCCGCCGTTACCGGCGATGCGGCCTTCAAGGCGCAGGTGGCCGAGCACGCTCGCGGCAGTCTGCTGGTCTTCTTCGACCATCAGACGCCGGAGGGCCGCATTCCGCTGGTGCTGAAGGCCACCAATCCGCGCGTCGGCACGCTGCAGCGGCTGGTGCCTAACTACCAGAATCAGGCGAAGCCGGTGTTTGGCCAGCTCGCACGCATGATCTGCGAAGAGACCGGCGCCTACGCGTGGGTCGATCCCCTGTTTGCGAAGCTGCTGCGCTTCTATGACTCATGGTCCATCGGCAACGAGACCGGCGCGGGCCTGCTGGTGTGGGGCGACGACGTCTCCATTGGCAACGACAACGACCCCACCACCTTTGGGCGGCCGTTCTTCTCCTCCGCCAACCTGCTGCTGAACTGCCTGTACTACCAGGACCTGCGCGCGGCGGCCGAGATCGCCACCAGGCTGAACCGGCCTGCCGACGAGCAGCAGCGGCTGGCCGACCGCATTGCGCGGCTGGGCGCAGCCATCCAGCGCGAGTGCTGGGACCCGCGCGACGCCTTCTACTACACGGTAGACGTGCAGTGCGTCGACCGCCGCGCCGAGCTGATTCCTGACGTGGCGCGCGGCATGGCCATGGCGTGGCAGACCATTCCGCTGCGCTTCCAGGTCTTCACCGGCTTTCTGCCGCTGTGGTGCGGCCTGGCAACGCCTGCGCAAGCGAAGACGCTGCTGGAGCGCAACTACTTTGCCGACGACCGGCTGCGCGCCAACTTCGGCGTGCGCTCGCTCTCCCGGCTGGAGACGATGTACTCAATGGACTTCAGCAGCAACCCCAGCAACTGGCTGGGGCCGGTGTGGATCATCGTGAACTACTTTGTGTGGCAGGCGCTGGCCCGCTACGGCTACACCAGCGCCGCCGACGACCTGGCCGCCAGGACCGTGCGCCTGCTGGCTGCGGACCTGCAGGCCAACGGCAGCCTGAACGAGTACTACCACCCCGACACCGGAGCCGCCCTGAGCCACAAAGGCTTTATGGACTGGAACATGCTGGTGCTCGAGATGATCTAGCCGGACTATTTGTAACCCTTCGAGTTACCTGAGCAACAGGAGGCCGTGAATGAACCAACCCTGGACACGACGTGCGTTTATGCAGACAGCGGCAGGTGCCGCGGCGATGGCGGCTGTACCGGCGCTGGCCGAGCCGCCCGGACTGCGCGGCCGTTTTGTCACGCACGTCTCCGTGGTGCGGGTAAACCAGATTGAGGTGCGGCGCGACCGCAACATCGGGCTGGACGAGGTGCCGGACAACAGCATCGCCCGCATCCGCTCGCGGCGCGAGGCCTTTGAGCGCGGCTGCCCCGACGGCCGCATGACCTGGGCCATCAGCTGGCTGGCGCTCTACGACCAGCGGGAGCAGTACCAGCAGGCGCGCCGTCTGCTGGCCAGCTACCACGACCGCTACGGCGACGAGATCACCTTCATCCCCGGCGGCTACTTTGCACCCATGTACAACACGCGCGACGAGATTCGCGACACCATCCACACCGCGCTCGGCACCATCGCCACCATGGTGGGCGGCAACTACCGGCCGCAGTGCCTCGTGGCCGGGTTTATGGACGCCGAGAACATGCGCCTGCTGGCCGCCGACGAGGGCATCCACGTGTGCCAGGGGCAGATCTGGAGCCAGCACGGCATCGACAACGGCGACGGCGACGGCGGCATCTGCTACCCCTACTACCCCAGCCGCCAGCACTACCTGAAGCCCGCGCAGGGCAAGGACGACCTGATTGACTGCGTGTGCCTGGACGGCTGGACCTGCGACTTCCTCACCGCGCGGCGGCAGGGGTTTGAGGGCGGCTTCAACAGCCGGCTGGGCGTCGGGCCTATTGAGAGCGTCGGCAACCTGGGCACCAAAACCGGCCACATGGAGATGCTGGCCACTACGGCCATGCACTTTGACGACGGCTACGCGCGCAACGGCTTCGGCTGGGTGACGGGCATCTGGGAGACCTCCGTGGGCCACGACGACGACCTGGCGTGGTGGCTGCAGGCCATCCGCGAGCGCTGGCCCGACACGCGCGTCGTCACCGAGGGCGAGTTCGGCCTGGAGTGGCGGCGGCACCGGCGCGACAACGCGGGGCTCGACTACCGGTTCCACGCGCAGGGCACGGGCGCGCCGGGCTCAGAGCCGGAGCTGGCCATCGACTGGTACATGAACCGCGAGTTCCGGCTGGCGCTGCTGCAGAACGTCGCCCAGCACGGCCCGCACATGGCCATCGACTTTACCCGCTACGACCTGCCCGCCACCGAACCCACCGGCATGCAACGCGAGTGGAGCCTGATGAACGTGCTGAACCAGAAAGGCACCCGCCCCCAGGACAAACCCAAACGCCTCAGCGAGCTAAGCGCGGAGGATCAGCGGATGATCTTTGCGAGGTATCCGGAGTTGAAGAGGTGGGGGTGAGGAGCGCGGCCACGCTGACGAATTGTGATAGCTGCGTTTATTACTACTCACCATAGGTTGATCTTTGCTACAGTGAACCGGTGAAATAAATCTTCTCTAGCTAACAGTGACCGATTATGATGGCTCTCCAACCGCAAGCGACTCACACAAATGGCCATGACCAATTCTTCCTGGCTCATCTCCAATCAGTAAAGGCGGAAAACGCCTGGTACTACAACCAACGATTCTTAGGCCGGGGAGGCAATGGAACGGCCTTCCTCGTGACCTGTTCCTCTGGCCCAAATATTGGAATGCAGTTCGTTCTCAAAGTTTTTCATAAGATTAGCGACGACCAACGGCGTAAGGCATTTCTCAAAGAAGTCGAACACCTCAAGAAACTCAAACACCCGGCAATCACTCGGATATTCGACGACGGGATCTTCAATGCATCTAACAGCAAAGAATATCCATTTGCGATCATTGAATATGTCCCGACCACGGCGCGGACACTAATGATCGCAAAGCAAGTCGATCGCTTGAGGGCAATACGCATTGCTCTTAACTGTCTGTCGGCTATCGACTGCATGCATAAGTCAAAGCCGCAACTCATCCATCGTGACATCAAGCCAGAGAATATTTTGATTAGCGAAACGGGAGCGAAACTAGCCGACTTCGGTCTAGTTAAAATTCTAACGGATATTCAATCTAACGAAGACGACGTAGATCCTCTAGAGGGCACTCAATGGCCGGGGATGCCTTGGCGCTACAGGACACCTGAATTGGTAAAGCGTGCTGTCGATAATACGACACCTGTCACTCCCAAGAGTGATATCTACCAATTTGGAACGGTCTTTTATGAACTACTAACAGGCTACAACCCTCAATTGAAACCAAGTGCGATCACGGATCCCATCGTCTTGGATTTTCACGAAATCAAGGGAAGTCAGGGACCGGAACTTCTAACCCTGGTAAAAGCGATGACGGACGAGAAGCCGTCGAATCGGTTTCCAGCTAATAAATGCCTCACTGAACTAAACCAAATCCACAAAGCCTACTGTAGTTCACTATTCGAAACGACAGGGCAGTTTGTCTGAGTTTCTAATGTGGATATCTTACGGTCAATATATGTCGGCTTCCCGTCACCTTTCGAGAACCACACACTAAAACCGACCCCACCACTTCCCTTACGCCTTCACCGCATCCTCGACCTTATCCCCTTCACCGGGTGCGAGGAAGAGGTTGGTTTCGAGGCCGTGCTGGCGGTCGTAGAGGTCGCGGTAGCGGCCCTGGGCGGCGTAGAGGCTCTCGTGGGTGCCGCGTTCGACGATCTCGCCCTGCTCGACGACCAGAATCTGGTCTGCCCGGCGGATGGTGGAGAGGCGGTGCGCGATGACGAAGGTGGTGCGGCCCTGCATGAGGTAGTGCAGGCCGGCCTGGATCATGGCCTCGGACTCGGAGTCCAGCGAGCTGGTGGCCTCGTCGAGGATGAGGATGCGCGGGTCCGCGAGGATGGCGCGGGCGATGGAGAGGCGCTGGCGCTGGCCGCCGGAGAGCTTGACGCCGCGCTCGCCGACGACGGTGTCATACCCCTCGGGGAAGCGCTCGGCGAACTCGTCAACACGGGCGATGCGGCAGGCGTCGAGGAACTGCTGCTCGGTGGCGCCGGGGCGGGAGAAGAGGATGTTCTCGCGGATGGTGCCGTCGAAGAGAAAGGTCTCCTGCAGCACGACGCCGAGCTGCTGGCGGTAGCTGGAGAGCCGGACGGTGGCGAGGTCGGTGCCATCCACCAGTACCTGCCCGCTGGAGGCGGTGTGGAAGGCGCAGACCAGCGAGATGATGGTGGACTTGCCGGAGCCGGAGGAGCCGACCAGCGCGGTGACGGAGCCGGGGTGGGCGTCAAACGAGATGCCGTGCAGCACGGGCTTGCCGGGCTCGTAGGCGAAGGAGACGTCGCGGAAGGCGACCTCGCCCTGCAGTGTGCCGAGGGCGTTGACGCGCTCGGGCGAGGCGTCTTCTTCAAGCTCGCTGAGGATGTCGGTGGTGCGGTCGAGGCCGGCGACAGCCTCAGTCAGCTGCGTGCCGATGGAGACGAGCTGCGCGATGGGCGCGATCATAAACGCCAGAAACATGACGTAGGTGACGTAGCCGCCGGTGGTAAGGTGCCCGGCCACCACCTGGTGCGCGCCCAGAAACATGATGAGCGCGCCCACAATGCCCAGCACCGCCGTGGAGGCCAGCGACATGAGCGACTGCGCCGTTAGCGATGAGATGACGTTGTTGAGCAGGCGCTCCACGCCGGTGGAGAAGACGCGCGCCTCGGAGTCCTCGGCATGGTAGCCCTTGACGACGCGCACGCCGCCGAGGGACTCCGTAAGCCGCCCGGTGACCTCGGCGTTGATCTTGGAGCGCTCGCGGAAGATGGGCCGGATGGTCTTGAAGGCGCGCTGCAGGATGAGGCCGAAGATGACCAGAATGACGAAGGTGACCATGGTCATCTGGACGGAGAGCTTGACCAGATAGATGAAGGCGAAGACGGCGGTGAGCACGCCGCCGAAGAAGTCAATAACGCCGGTGCCGATGAGGTTGCGGACGCCCTCGACGTCGGTCATGATGCGGGCGACGAGGGTGCCGGTGCGGTTCTCGTCGTAGTAGGCGACGGGCAGGCGGCCGACGTGGGCCTGCACCTTCATGCGCAGCTCGGCGATGAGGCGCTGGCCCTCTTTGGAGAGCAGTTGTGTAAGCGTGTAGGAGGTGACGCCCTGCACCAGCGTGGCCACCATCACCACGCCGACGATGATAGGCAGCAGGTGGAGCTGGTGCTTGCCCATCACGTTGTCAATGAGGTAGCGCGTGGAGGCGGGCAGCACCAGGCCGCTGGCGCGGTTGATGATCATGAGCAGAAAGCTGCCGCCCAGCAGGAAGCGGCGCGGCCGCACCAGCTTCCAGATCTCGGGCATCACCTTCTTCAGCTGCGGCTTGGGGCGCTTGCCGGCCAGCTCCTGCACGGCGTGGCCAGAGCCACGAACGGGACGGTCGACGGGCTTCATGCCGGTGCCGAACTTAGAAGGTCCAAAGGTTGACATAGGTGTAAGGGTACGCCCTCTCGTGCGATCTCAGGCAGACTCAAGCTTGCCGCTGCGGCGGGCTGCGATGAACGAACGGACGCAGAGCACCACATAGATACCGCAGAGGATCGAGAGCGACGCCTTCTCTTCAACAGCAATTGGATGCGGGAAGGCGACGCCACGAAGCATGCGGATGAGGTCGACCACGGCAGGCAGCGTGGAGAGGAAGCCGAGCAGCCCCAGCGTGACGGCGATATGCATCCACAACTTGCGGGTCTTGGCTTCGGGCGAGCTGGCCTTGGCACCGAACAGCACAAACAGCAGGCCAAAGATGCCCGGGATGAGCGCGGTGGGATGCGTGTGGCCGGTGGCCATAAAGCTGAAGACAGCGATGAGGATGAGCAGTGCGCCAAGTGCTTGCGTAAGTTTCGACACGTTTGTAGTCTCCGTTGCGGATTGAGGTAAAGGATCAGGACTTGCCCGTAGTGTGTTTGCCTGCGGCTGGTCGTGCCGCACGCTCGTGCAGAAAGCTCTTCCAGTCGGCCTCGGTCTGATCGGCATATGCGTGCGCAAAGCGGACGATCGCCTCATCAAAGCGCGCTGAGGGTCCCAGGTACCCGGCGAGCAGGACGCAGTCTCCAGCACGCGCGTGGGCACGGGCCAGAATCTCGCCGCTGACGGCAGCGTACTCCTGCAGAGTGGTGGCGCGCAGGTGGGCGACGTCGATGGCTGCCTTGTGGTCGTTGAGCTGGCGGACGAGATAGTGGTTGGCACCCATGCTGGTCCAGCCCAGGAAGGGGTCCGACTGCAACTGCATGGCGCGCTCGCCCTCGATGACGCGCTGGCCGTGGTGCATGGTGGGCGAGGCCGTGGCGGGCAGATAGTCGCCGTAGGCTGAGGCAACGGCCTGCTTGATCTGCAGAAAGAGCGGGTCGAGCGGTCCATTGCCCTCCAGGTAAACCACGTAGTCCCGCAGGCCCACGGAGCCCGTGCCGACGACCTTGAACGCAACCTCCAAAGGCCGGTACCGGGCCAGAAAGCTGCGCCGCTCAGGCAGCAGCGACTGCGTGTAGGTGCCCAACGCATGCAGTACCTGGCGAGCCTCGCGGCCAGTGACGCGACGCAGTGCCGGCGGCTGATCGCGGAAGATGCGCCGACCGTCCCGGATCTCCGTAAGCCGCTCCAGATTGTGCACCGGCGTTGCGCGCTGCGCCATGGCAAAGATCTGCGCCAGTGTGGTGAAGCTGCCCATCCGGTGCACCTGGTGGCGGATGACCTCCAGCACCGGCATGCGCGAAAAGCGCAGCATGGTGCGACGATAGCGATCCAGGAAGATCAGCGCGGCCTCAGCACACTCGCCCTCGCGCACGCTGGCGGTTCGGCCGGCAAGAATCAGGCTGGTGGCCATGCGTTTGACGTCCCATTCGAACGGGCCAACGATGGTCTCGTCAAAGTCGTTGATGTCGAAGAGCAGACGGCCATCCGGCCCTTCATAGGCTCCCAGGTTGCACACGTGTGCATCCCCGCACAGCTGGTTGGCAATGCCGGTGCGCGGCAGCAGGGCCAGGTCCGCCGCCATCACGGGTACCGCGCCGCGAAAGTAGGCGAAGGGCGTGGCGGCCATGCGCTCCTCTTTGACCGGCACCAGCGCTGCGACGCGACCACGCAACGATGCCCGCAGCAAAGCGGACGGGCTCTGCTTGCGGAGCTTGGGGTCCCAGTTGGAGTGATCGGAGCGACGCATCTGCTTGCGGCGCTGGCGGCCAAGTTCCAGGCGTTCTTTGCGGGTGAGGTACTGGCTCACAGGGGGTCTCGTATCGAAGCTGATTGTACGTCAGGAGGCGTGCGCCAGCTGGTGCACGCGTGCGACCAGGTCGGCCGGCTGCCAGTCGTTGGTGGGGTACCAGTTGGCGACCTTGCCATCTTGATCCACGATGAGCGTGGAGAGCGAGTGGGTGAGCGAACGGTTCTCGCCCGGCGTAATGCCGACGTTGAAGAACTGTGTGATGGCGGGCAGCTCAGCCACCGGCGGGGCAGCAAAGTCCCAGTGGGCAAAGTTCTCCCGGGTAAAGTTGCCGGTGTATGCCCCGCCGTAGCTGCGCAGCACCTTCGGTGTGTCGTAGGTGGGGTCAAAGCTGATGCTCAGCAGGTGTGTCTGGCGGTAGAGCGCGGGCTCCTTGGCCAGGGCGGCATCGATCTGCGCAAAGTTACGGCTCATGCGCGGACAGTAGTCCGCCAGGGTGCAGCGGGTGTAGACAAAGGTGATAAGCAGGATCTTGCCGCGAAACTGCCGCAGGTGGATGGTGCGATCCGACTGATTGAGCAGCTTGAAGTCCGGCACGGAATCGCCGGGCTGGGGCACGTGATACTGCACGGCGGGCTTGTAGTCTGGCCGCGCCTGCGCGATCACCACGATGTTGTCCAGCTCCGGGTCGCTGTAGCCGGCGTCATCCTGCTTAACCAGGATGGTTGCCGTGATGCGATCGCCGGGATGCAGCTCGCTGCCGACCGACGGGTCCTTGAGCTTGTAGGACATGGTCATGGCGTCCATGAACCCGGGTACGGCCTCGTGATCCAGCATGACGGTGCCAGCGGTCACGCTTACCACCTTGCCGCGCACGGGAAAGCTCTTCTGCTGAAAGCGTGAGGCCGGGGCGGCGGGCTGTTTGCAACCCAGCGGGCCCAGGACAGTGGCAGAGAACACCAGGAGAGCAACGCAACGCAAAAACAGCTTCAGGGGCAAGGCATCCTCCTGACTTCGATGATAATAGCTAGACCCCACACGACGGGCTTCGGGAGGCAGGTTGCAGGCGAACGGAAGGCAGTTGGCACCCTCCAGAGGTTTGATGCACTATGCTTTGCTGCTGGCCGGGCTGGGGACGGCGCTGCTGGGGCCCATCCTGCCCGTCCTGGCCCATGACTGGCAGCTGAAGGACGCGCAAAGCGGCCTGCTGATGATGGCCAAGTTCTGTGGTGCCTTTCTGGGCGGAGTCACGGTGCAGCGTCGTCTGCGGCGAAGCCTGTGCCTGGGGCTGGGCGCTGCCGCAGTGGGCTTCGGCGGCTTCGCGATGGCTCCCGGACTGGCAGCGGGTTGTGCCACGCTGCTGGTGGGTGGCTATGGCCTGGGGCAGATCATCGCCTCAACCAATATTCTTGCCGGGCGACGGTTTTTGGCGCATCGGGCCGCCAGCCTGGCGCTGCTCAACTTCTCCTTCAGTCTTGGTGCCATGCTGTCTGCGCTGCTCTCGGCGTGGCTGCTTCCCTACTTTGCCCTGCGGCCGCTGCTGCTGGGGTTCGCTGCACTGTTGCTGGCGGGGCTGGCTGCGCTGTTGCTGCAGCAGCGCAACACCGCAGAAGAGCTGGAGATCGCAGTGCCGGTGTCGGCGGAGGAGCCGCACCTGCGCCACCAGCTGTACCTGTACTTTGCCGCGTTGCTGGTGCTCTACGGTGGGCTGGAGACCTGCATGAGCGGCTGGCTGACCACCTACGCGCTGCGCTACGGAGACCGCAGCCTGGCGCTGAGCGAGTACACCACGCTGCTGCTGTGGGGCATGCTGACGGTGGGCCGCGTGCTCGCCTCTGGCGTATTGCGGTACGTGAGCGAGCAGCGGGTGCAGCGCGTCTCGCTGGGGCTGGCCGCGCTGTTTACGGCCGCACTGGCCGTGGCGCACGGAGCGTGGCCCATTGCGGCCATCGCCATGGCGCTGGGCCTCAGCCTGGCGGCGTTCTTTCCGGCGACGTTCTCGCTGCTGATGGCGGAGCACCCCAGCGCCCGGCAAGCCGGAGTGGTACTGGCCGTCTCTGGCCTGGGTGCCGCAGCGCTGCCCTGGCTGATGGGGGTCATCTCCACCAGCAGCGGCTCGTTGCAGCGGGCCCTGGTGCTGCCGTGGGCGGCGGCGGTGGCTCTGCTGGGCCTGAGCTGGGGATATCACGGGCGAGGCCAGGCGCTCCGCTAGCAGGTTTTCCGCCGGGAGACCGCGTATAACCGAACCATGGGCGTGAGGAGCTGTCTGCCGACCGAGGTGAAGCAGGCGCTGGAGCAGGGTCGGCTGGTGCTGACGGGCAACGAGCGTGCCGCACGCTGGCTGCGCGAGGCCTATGACCAGGAGCAACACGCGGCGGGGCTGCCGCGCTGGTCGCCTGCCAACATCCTGGCCTGGGAGCAGTGGACCAGGGCCTGCTGGCGGCAGCTGCAACTGGCCGGGGCAACCAACGCCATACTGCTGAACGGCAGCCAGGAGCAGCGCCTGTGGCGCAGCATCATCCAACGCACGCCCGAGGCAGCCTCCGTCGTCCAGAGCGACAGGCTGGCGGAGCTGGCGGCTGAGGCCTGGCATCGGCTGTGTGTCTATGACGCACGCCAGCAGGTGGGCTCGCTGGCGGTAAGTGCAGAGACCCAGGCCATGCAGCAGTGGGCCCGCAGCTTTCAGTCGCTGTGCCGACGCGAGCAGCTTTGCAGCATGGCCGAGCTGGAACTGGAGCTGACCACACACATCCGCAACGGCGCTGACGTTGCGCCAGAAGGAGTAGCCCTGCTGGGCTTCGACCGCTGCACGCCAGCCCAACGTCGCTTGCTGGAGGCGCTGGAGCAGGCCGGCCGGGTGGTTGCATGGCTTGAGCTGGCCTCTCGACAGCAGCGCCCGGCAGTGCTGCTGCAGGCCCCAAATGAGCAGGCAGAGCTGCAGGCCTGTGCGCAGTGGCTGCGTGCGAAGCTGGCAGAGGCTGCCGACCAGCCTCTGCGGATTGGACTGGTCGTTGCCAGGCTGGACGAGCGCCGCGCAGCCGTGGAGCGGGCAGTGCTGGAGGAGCTGGCGCCAGACGCCAACTGTGTGGAGAGCACGAGCCAGCCCTTGCCTGCGGAGTTTGCGGTGGGCGTGCCGTTGGCCAGCACCGGCCTGGGGCACGCGGCGCTGCAGCTGCTCACCTGGATGGCAGGCCCGCTGCCGCTGGAGCAGGTAAGCAGCCTGCTGCGCTCGGCCTTTGTGGCCGATGGTCTGCGCGAGGCGGAGCTGCGCGCCGTGTGGGACGCGGCGGTGTTGCGCCGCACGCCGCGTCTGCGCCCGGAGCTGACGCTGGAAGACGCGGCGCTGCTGCTGATGACCGAGGAGCAGTTGCCCGGCGCGGCGGCCGCTGTGCGCGCGCTGCTGGCACGCAGGGTGCAGTCTGCAGAGCCGCGTGGATTTGCCGATTGGGCAGCGTGGATGCACGAGACGCTGCGGCTTGCCGACTGGGGTGCGCCGGTTGAGGACAGTGAGCAGTACCAGGTGCGGCGGCGCTGGCAGAGCGCGCTGGACGAGCTGGCTGCCCTGGAGCTGACGACCGAACGTGTGCCCTATGCCGAGGCCTTGGACGAGCTGCAACGCATCGCACGCCGCACCATCTTCACCACCGAGTCGCAGGGTGCCGTGATCCAGGTGATGAGCCCGGAGCAGAGTGCAGGCTGTCAGTTTGACGCGCTTTGGTTTCTGGGCGCTGGCAACCAGAGCTGGCCGCTCTCCCCCAGCAACAGTCCGCTGCTGCCATGGGCGCTGCAGCGCGCGTGCGGCATGCCGGGCACCAACGTTGCTGCCGACGCCGCAGAGGCCCAGCAGATTGCCAGCCGCACGCTGCACTGCGCGGACGAGGTCGTGTTCAGTTATGCCCAGCGCTGCGAGGCTGGCGAGCAGGAGGCGTCGGCTGCATTGGACGGGTGCGCGTGTACAGAGGTTGCGGCGGACGACTCGGACGCCCGCGCGGTCGTCCCGCTGGAGAGACTGGTCGACGAATCGCCGCTCCACAAGCTGCCAGACGAGGTGCTGCCAGGCGGAGCGCAGGTGCTGCAGGCGCAGGCCGCCTGTGGCTTTCGCGCCTTTGCCACCTATCGGCTACGCAGCACCGAACCCGCAGGCAGCGTGCTTGGCTTGAGTGATGCGGAACGCGGCACACTGGTGCATCAGGTGCTGGAACGCTTCTGGAGGCGCGTGCAGAGCCAGCAGCAACTGCTGGCCCTGGGCCTGGAAGGCTGCGCAGTCGAGGTGGCCCGCGCCGTGGATGAGGCGATGGCTCCCCTGCTGGCGCGGCAGCACTCCGCGTGGGAGCAGTCCTACCTGGCCGTGGAGCGGGAGCGTCTGCTGCTCCTCGTCCAGCACTGGCTGGAGCAGGAGCGCCTGCGCAGCCCCTTCGTGGTGCAGCAGTTGGAGCAGCGGCTGCCGGATGTCCAGATAGGCCCGCTGCGGCTGAGCGTGCGGGTGGACCGCGTGGACCAGGTGGAAGGCGGCGAACTGCTGCTGGACTACAAGACAGGCGAGGCCAATCCGAAGGAGTGGAAGGGAGATCGGCCAGACGCGCCGCAGCTGCCGCTGTACGCCATCGCGCGCGAGCAGGCACCGCTGGCAGGTGTGGCCTTTGCCCAGGTGCGCGCCGGCAAAGACCGTGCGCTGGTGGGACTGACTACCGGAGCCATGCCGGGGATGAAGCAAGCCAAAGACGAGATGGTGCTGGAGCAGCGCGTGGAGACCTGGCGCGAGGTGTTGACCCGCCTGGCGCAGGAGTTTGCCGACGGGGACGCGCGTGTGCAGCCCAAACAGTATCCCGACACCTGCAACGGCTGTGCGCAGCGGCTGGTGTGCCGCCTGCAACCCCTGAGCCTGAACGACGAGCCAGACGACGACGAGGAGGAGCAGGATGGCTAAGCTCCGTAGAATGCCCGACCCGCGGCCACCGGACTGGGAGGCACGCGCGCAGGCGCTGGATATCCGCCGCTCGTGGATTGTGGAGGCACCCGCCGGCTCTGGCAAGACGGGCCTGCTGATTCAGCGATTGCTGAAGCTGCTGGGGGACGAGAGCGTGCAGGAGCCCGAGCAGGTTCTGGCCATCACCTTTACCCGCGACGCCACCGCAGAGATTCGCGACCGCGTGCTGCAGCAGCTGCAGGCAGCCGGCCGCAACGCGCCCGTGCGACCGCGCGACGAGTTTGCCGCCGCAACGCGGCAGCTGGCGGAGCGCGTGCTGGAACGTGACGCGGATCGCAAGGATGGGTGCAAGTGGGACCTGGTCCGTTCGCCACAGCGGCTGAATATCCGCACAATCGACGCGGTGTGTCGCCGCATCGTAAGCATGGTGCCGCTGCTGGCCGGGGGCAGCGGCCAGTATGAGGCCGTGGACGACGCCAGCCGCCTGTACCAGACTGCGGCGCGCGCAACCCTGCTGCGCCTGGGCAGCGGAGACGCCATGCTGGATCGTGCCCTGCGCGAGGTTCTCCTGCATCGCGATGGCCGCCTGGCCGACGTCGAGCGTCTACTGGCCGAGATGCTGGGCCTGCGCGACCAGTGGGGAGACCTGGTTCCGCTCGAGCGCGATCAGCTGACGGACGCGGTGCTGGATGGTGAGGTGCTGCCGCGCCTGCAGCACGCGCTGTCGGCGGTCGTCCATCAGACTCTGGACCGAGCGGCAACGCGCTTCAACGGCCCGCTGCTGGCAGAGTGTGTCCAGCTGGCGGCGCAGCTTGCCGCCTGCCCAGCGGAGAACGGCGGCGATAACCCCTACCGGCCATTGGCCGATGGCGTGGTGCCAGGAACTGAGGGTGCGGACGCGCTGGCGCGTTGGCAGGCCCTGGCCAGCCTGCTGCTGACCAGGCAGGGCTCCCTGCGCAAGCCCAGTGGAGTTCGCATCAACTCCTTTGGCGTAATCCCGGAGCGCAGCCTGGTCCAACGCATCAAGCAGTTGATCACTGATGCAGCGCAAGACATCCCAGCGGATGAACTGGCTGCGATTCAGGATCTGCCGGAGGCGATCTACCCGCAGGAGCAGTGGCAGGTTGCCAAAGCGCTGTTCCGGGTGCTGCGCCACGCCATGGCAGAGCTGCAGGGCGTCTTTGCGGCGGAGCGGCAGTGTGACTTTGTGGAGATCAGTCTGCGGGCGCGGGCCGCGCTGCGGGCAGAGCACGGTGTCGCAGACCTGGAGATGGCGCTGGGAGATCGCTGGCAGCACCTGCTGGTGGATGAGATGCAGGACACCTCGACCAGCCAGTACGAACTGCTGGAGCGTCTGACGCAGAGCTGGGACGGCTCCAGCCAGACCGTCTTCCTGGTTGGCGATCCGAAGCAGTCGATCTACATCTTCCGCCAGGCAAGGGTGGAGCGCTTTCTTGACACCATGCGCAGGGGCCGGCTGGGCGAGCTGCCGCTGGGTGCGCTGCGGTTGACCGCGAACTTTCGCTCGCAGGCCGGGCTGGTGCAGGCATTCAACCAGGACTTCAGCAACCTCTTTCCGCAGGAGGCCGACGCTGCGCCCGGCGAAGTTGCCTTTACGCGCGCCGATGCCGTGCGCAGCCTGGCTCCGGACGCCAACCACGCCGTTTGGCATGTGGACGAGATGCCTCGGGTTGCAAGGGCTGAAGTCGCCAAAGAGCGCGAGGCACTGCAACAGAGCCACGCGGTAGAGATCCGGGCGCTGGTGCAGCAGTGGCGCGAAAGGCCACTGCCGCCCGGCCGCAGCCAACCGTGGCGCATCGCAGTGCTGGTGCGGCAGCGCAACCACTTGCATGAGGTGATGCAGGCGCTGCGACAGGACGAAGGCAACGGTGCCATTCCCTACCGGGCGCTGAAGATTGACCCCTTGGCCGAACGGCAGGAGGTGCTGGACCTGCGCGCCTTGACGCGGGCGCTGCTGCATCCGGCCGACCGCATTGCATGGGCAGGCCTGCTGCGCGCGCCGTGGTGCGGCCTGGCGCTGGCCGACCTGCAGATGCTGATGGGCGAGGACGCGTCTGCCACGGCCTGTGTGCTGACGCTGATGCGGGAGCGCGGCCATCTGCTCTCGGACGATGGGGCCACGGCACTGCAACGCGTGTGGAAGGTGATGACCCAGGCCAACCGAATGCGTAGCCGTCTGCCCGTGGCCACGTGGGTGGAACGCACCTGGCGCTCGCTGGGCGGTGACCTGTGGCTGCAGGCGGATGAGCTGGCCAACGCCCTCGCATATCTTGACCTGCTGCGCACCGCCGAGCGCGAGGGTCAGCTGGACCTGCAGTTGCTTGAAAGCCAGCTGGAAAAGCTCTATGCAGAACAGTCGGAGGCGCCCGGCGCCGTGGAGCTGCTTACGATCCACGGTGCGAAGGGGCTTGAGTGGGACGTCGTCATCGCGCCGCACCTGCACCGCATCAGCCAACCTGACCGCAGCCGACTGCTGACCTGGGGCGAGATCGAGTTTAAGGAAGACAATGCGCACCACGTGCTGCTGGCTCCCATTGCCGGCAAAGGCCGCAGCGCACAACGGCTCGCCATATGGCTCGGCAAGATGCACCGCGAGCGCGAGGCCGCAGAACGGCTGCGACTGTTCTACGTGCTGTGTACCCGAGCCCGCGAAGAGCTGCACCTGTATGGCACAGTCCAGACGACGCAGGAGGGCATGCTCAGCGCCCGGTACGGCTCGCTGCTGCGCGCTGCCTGGAGCGCCGCCGAGGTGCGCCGGCAGCAATGGCAGGCCGTGACCATGGCGCCAGCACCTCCGCTGAACCTGGCCGCAGCAGCGGACGCTCTGCCGGCCCGGGAGCTGCAGCGGCTTCCCGCAGACATTCACCCGGTTGCCGAGCGTGCGCAACGCCGGGTTGTGCTGCCGGCTCCTGCCGCTGCACCGGCTGGGGAGCCGCACTTCACACGCCCGGAGGGCTCACTGGCCGCTCGCGCCACCGGCAACGCAATCCATGGCTTGCTGGAGGCGATCACGCTCCGCGTGCAGCAAGGTGCGGCCCTGGATGCCATTGCCGCCGAGTTGGACCAGTGGACCGACCGCATCCGCACCGTGCTGCGCAGTGAGGGCGTGCCGCCACGGTCGCTGGCAGAGGAGACGCAGCGCACGCTGGCAGGCCTGCAAAACACACTCGCAGACGCCGATGGCCGGTGGCTGCTGACACAACAGCGCGACGCAGCCAGCGAGCACGCACTGGTGACCTGGGCAGCGCAACGCAGCAGCGTTCGGCTGGACCGTATCTTCCGGGCCGGTGCGGAACCGGGCTCTGCCGACGGCGACTGTCTATGGATCGTGGACTACAAGACGCGCGCCTACACGGGCAACGACGTCGAGACCTTCCTGCAGGAGGAGCGAGCGAAGTACGCCGGGCAGATGGCGCAGTATGCCAGAGTGTTTGGCCAGGAGACCCACGCTGGACGGGTGCGCCTGGGACTGTACTTCCCTGCGCTGCCGCGTCTGGTTTGGTGGACTGCGGTACCCGACTAAGCGGCCGGGGTACTGGTATTGCCGTGGCGCACATCCGCACCACGCACCCAGAAGATCACATCCTCGGCGATGTTCGTGGCGTGGTCGCCGACGCGCTCCAGGTTCCTTGCAATGATCAGGGCATTCAGCGCCTGCGGGGTCTGGTCAGGCTGCTCTTTGATCAGGCTGCTCAACGCATAGAACGCGGCGTCGTTCATGGCGTCCACCTGACCATCCATGCGCAGCACAGACTCCGCAAGCGAGGCATCGGCCTCAATAAACGCCTGCAGTGCCTTGCGAACCATCGTCGCGGACATCGAGGCCAGCTTGGGGATATCCACGGGCAGATCGACGTTGGCAAAGGCTCCCATCTCACGCACGCGCACCGCGATGTTGACGGCCTGATCTCCGACGCGCTCCAGGTCGGCATTGATGCGAATGACCGAGAGGATGAAGCGCAGGTCGATCGCCATTGGCTGCTCCATGGCCAGCAGATCCAGAGCCATCTGATCAATCTCGCGCTCCAGCCGATTGATGGCTGGCTCCGAGCGGAAGACCAGCTCGCAGATAGAGAGGTCGCGGGTGCGATAAGCCTCGATGGAGCGCTGAATGGCCTGCTCGGCCAGACCGGCCATGACCAGCAGCTTCTCCTTCAACTCGTCGAGACTTTGATGGAACTTGACGCGCATCAGCCGAACCTCCCGGTGATGTAATCTTCCGTCCTTTTGTCGCGCGGGTTGGTAAATATCTTGTGGGTGGAATCAAACTCGACCAGCTTTCCGTTCAGGAAGAAGCCGGTATTCTCTGCCACGCGCGCAGCCTGCTGCATGTTGTGCGTCACGATCACGATGGTGTACTGGCTCTTGAGCTGGAAGATGAGGTCCTCAATCTTCGAGGTGGAGACCGGGTCCAGCGCGGAGGCAGGCTCGTCCATCAGGAGCACCTCGGGGTCTACCGCCAGAGCGCGGGCGATGCACATGCGCTGCTGCTGGCCACCCGACAGGCTGGCGCCGGACTTCTTCTTCAGATCGTCCTTGACCTCTTCCCACAGGGCTGCCTGGCGCAGCGAGCGCTCCACCGTTTCGTCCAGCACACGGCGGTTGCGGAAGCCGTTAAGCTTGAGGCCGCTCACCACATTGTCGTAGATGGACATGGTCGGAAAAGGATTGGGGCGCTGGAAGACCATGCCGACCCGGCGACGAATCTCGACAGGGGAGGCGTCCTTGTAGACGTCGATGTCGCCCATCTTCACCACGCCCTCGGCCCGGGCAATGGGATTGGTCTCGTGCATGCGATTCAGGCAACGAACAAACGTCGACTTGCCGCAACCGGAGGGGCCGATGAGCGCGGTCGCATGGTTGGCAGGGATATGCAGATTGATGTCCTGCAACGTGTGCGTGCTGCCGTACCATGCATTCAGATGTTCGACCTGGATACCGACTCCCACTAGTTTCCCCCTTTGAGCACGCCGCGGCTGGCATACACGCGAACGAGTGTGACAGAGACCATGATCATGACGATAAGCACCAGCGACCCGGCCCAGGCCAGGCGATGCCACTCGTCATAGGGCGAGATGGCGTAGACGTAGATCTGCAGCGGAAGCGCGGCGATGGGCTCGCTCAGCTTGAAGCTCCAGAACTGGTTGCCAAAGGCGGTAAACAGCAGGGGCGCAGTCTCGCCGGCGACACGCGCAAACGCCAGCATGCAGCCGGTGATGATGCCCGGCGAGGCCGTGCGCAGCGTAACCGAGATCGCAGTGCGCCACTTGGGCACGCCCAGCCCTAGCGCGGCCTCCCGCACGGCGTGCGGCACTGTTGCCAGCATCTCTTCAGTGCTGCGGGTGACGGTCGGAATCATCATGATGCCCAGCGCGACACCACCGGCCAGCGCGGAAAAGTGCTTCTGCTGCATCACGATCAGCGAATAGATCGAGATACCCATCACGATGGACGGCACGCCGTTCAGCACGTCTGCGGTAAAGCGGATGGCGTGCGCCAGAAACCGGCCACCGCCAAACTCCGAAAGATACACGCCGGCAGCAATCCCCACCGGGATGCCCATCGAGCTGGCCAGCAGCAGAATGATGCCCGAGCCCACAATCGAGTTGGCCATGCCACCGCCCGGCTCAGCCACCGGGGCAGGAATGTGCGTGAAGAAGGCAAGATTCAGCGAGCTTGCGCCTTTGTACAGCAGATACACGAGGATCGCGATCAGCGGGGCCACAACCAGAACTGTCGCCAGAATCGACAGGCCCGTGACCAGGTGATTCACCAGGCTGCGGCGCAGGGTGTTGGCGCGAGCCGGCTTCAGCGGCGGGCGTAACGGAGAGTTCATTTGCGGGAGCGTGCTCATGTTAGTGATTCCTGGCGGGCGCCCCGCGGGTGACAGCCCAGACCATCAAACGGGCAGCAGCGTTGACGACGATGGTGACCAGGAAGAGCGCAAGACCGATCTCAATCAGCGCGCTCAGGTACAGGTCGCCCGTAGCCTCAGAGAACTCGTTCGCAATCACGCTGGCCAACGTGTAGCCGGGAGCGAAGAGCGACTTGGAGATATCCGGATGGTTGCCAATCACCATCGTCACCGCCATCGTCTCCCCCAGGGCACGGCCCAGCCCCAGCATGATGGCACCCATGATGCCGATCCGGGAGTTGCGCAGCACGCCGATGCGGATCATCTCCCAGCGGGTTGCGCCCAGCGCCAGCACGCCCTCGCGCTGCGCGTTCGGCACGGCGGTCATGATGTCGCGCGTGAGGGACGAGATGATAGGCAGCACCATGATGGCGAGAATAATGCTGGCAGTCAGCAGGCCCACGCCGAAGTTGGCCCCCTCAAAGAAGCCTGTCCAACCCAGCACCTTGTACAGGAACGGGCCAAGCTGGTCGCGCATGATGGGCACCAGGACAAAGACCGCCCACAGACCGTAGACCACCGAAGGGATGGCGGCCAGCAACTCCGTTAAGAAGGAGATGGGCGCACGCAGCGGCCGCGGACACAGCTCGGTCAGGAAGACCGCCACGCCCAGCGCCAGCGGAACCGCAATCAACAGGGCAAGAAACGACGTGGCCAACGTGCCGTAGATAAACGAGAGCGCACCAAAGTCGCCGGAGACCGGATCCCACGCCTGGCGGATAAAAAACTTGAAGCCGAAGGCGGAGAGGCTCTGCTGCGACCGGCTCATCAAAATGAAAAAGATGAACACGACGATGCCAAAGATGCTGGTGGCACACACAAACATCAGCCCGGCGAAGATGCGATCGGCCGTACTGCTGCTGCCACGCGCATTCAGAAAGGCACGAATCGCCGAGGGCTGAGGCTCTTCACCAGCAGGAGCAGGAGATGAGCTACCCACTAGGGGAACGGGCGGCGTGGGCGGCGTAAGTTCAGGTTCAGTGGTCATGCTTTTGAGGGACAAGGCGTCACCTGCGAA
>JAGWNX010000017.1 GCA_028872955.1 Acidobacteriota bacterium | reverse complement strand
GGACCTATCTGTTCGACGGGCACGGAGCCGCTGAGACCAAATCGGCTGAGGGAGCGGCAACCAAATCCGCTGAGGCAACGGCATGAGCAAGAAGAAGCATCCTGAACACGTCAATCACGAGCGCTGGCTGGTCTCGTACGCAGACTTCATTACGCTGTTGTTCGCCTTCTTCGTTGTGCTCTTCGCGTCCAGCCAGTCCGACAAGAAGAAGCAGGTGCAGATGGCCAATGCCATGCAAACGGCGTTCGATCACAATGGCATCTTCGAGCAACACACCAATCGTCCACCCCTTGCGGCCGGCACAACGTCCATCCAGGCCACGCCGGCAGCGATCCCTTTGCCGCTTCCACCCTCCGTCTTCCAGCAACACCTGGAGCAGGTGCTGGCCGGGCAGGTAGCGGCGCATCGCATCCCGCCGGGCAGCGTAACGCTGCACGACACACCCGACGGCCTGGTGATCTCCCTGCATGAGGCGGGCTTCTTCGCCTCTGGCTCTGCCGAGGTGCAGCCCACGTCGCTGGCCACCATCGACCTGCTGGCCAAAACGCTGCCCCAGTCGCCACTGCGCATTGAGGGCCACACGGACAATGTGCCCATCCACACGGCGCAGTTCGCCACCAACTGGGAGCTCTCCACTGCGCGCGCGGCAACCATCACGCGGCTGCTGCTCAACGACGGGCACATGCAGCCTGCCAATCTCTCCGCCGCAGGCTACGCGGAGTTCCATCCCATTGCCAGCAACCTGACCGACGCCGGACGCGCACAGAACCGTCGCGTCGACATTATTGTGCTGCATGGGGCAACGATGGCGACACCCCCACGGCCGCCATCAACCCACGTCCCGGCACCGTAACGGTTTTCGGGCACAACTCATCCAACTCCACGTCGTCAACATCCGCACGCAGGATGCGCTACCCGGTGCGCAGTTTCGCCGCTCACGGCCGCCGGTGCCACTCCTGCTGCTGCGTTCCCCTTATAATCCACGTATGGTCAGGTCCTCTGGCAGGGCTGGTCGGCACGCCACACGGCAGCAATACCGCCGTCGCTTTGTGCTGGCACTCACGTTGCTGGCACTGCTCGCGGTGAGTTGCTCGCCCATGCTCGCGCTGGCTGCGTGTACTCACCAGAGCACTGTGGCTTGCCCGCATTGCAACCATCCGGCCCAGGCGGTCGATACATCCTCCGCCTGCTGTGCGCCCGCCGCTGCAGTCGCTACCGTACCGACCGTTCAGGCCACGATCGTTGTGGCTGCAGGCGAGACCGGCCCCTGCCACAGCTTGTTCGTCAGCACCTGGCAGCAGGCATCGCTCCGGGCGTTGCGTCTACACGGCGAGGTACCGCCGCAGCCTCGTCTCGTGAGTCCCCCGCTTCGAACCTGACACCAGAGTTCCCATCGAGCCACCTGCCTGATGTCCATCAGACTTTCGGGCGAGTCCAAGCTGCTCTGAACCCTTGAGGGAGCTCGCGTGAAGCGCATCTTTTTGATCCGCACCCTTCTGCTGGGTGCCGCCAGTACGTTAACGCTGGCCGGCCTGGCGCAGTCCACCACTCCTGCCAACATGGCGGGCATGCCGGGCATGAGCGCCCCATCCTCGTCGCCCGATCCGTCTTTCCTTGCGGCACAACTGCAGCACAGCACCTCCGGCACCAGCGCTGAACCTGCCTCCATCGAGGCTCCCATGCTGATGACCATGCAGCGCGGGTGGATGCTGATGCTGCATGGCAACGGCTTTGTGACCGAGCTGCAACAGCAGGCAAGCGCGCCGCGCAACCGCGACAAGCTCTTCTCCACCAACTGGACGATGCTCATGGCGTCGCACGCCGCAGGCAGCCGTGGCCAGGTCACCCTGCGCACCATGCTCTCGCTGGAGCCGGCCACCATCACCGGACGACAGTTTCCTGAGCTCTTCCAGCAGGGCGAGACCGCCTTTGGCAGCCCAATCGTGGATGGCCAGCACCCGCACGACTTCTTTATGGAGCTGGCCGCCTTCTACGATCTGCGCCTGAGCCGGCAAACCCTGCTGACGATCTACGCGGCCCCGGTGGGTGACCCAGCCATCGGCCCGATCGCTTATCCGCATCGCGCCTCTGCGGCAGACAACCCGTTAGCCACGCTCGGGCACCACCAGCAGGACTCCACGCACATTGCACTCAGCGTGCTGACGGCCGGGCTGACCTGGAATAAGCTGCGGCTGGAGCTCTCCGGCTTTCACGGGGCCGAGCCGACAGAGCAACGCTGGCAGCTGCTGCCCTCGCCCAACGGCCTGGCACCTGACAGCTACTCGGCGCGGCTGACCTACGCGCCCACACCGCACTGGAGCATGCAGTACTCGCTCGCGCACATCACCAGCCCGGAGGCGCTGTACCCGGGCGAGGATCAGCAACGCCAGACCGCGTCTGTCCTCTACAACCGTGCGTTCAGCTCAACGGCAACGCTGGACGCCTCGCTGGTGTGGGGCAGGACGCGATCGCTGAGCGACCAGAGTAAGCAGAACAGCTACCTGGCGGAGGCGTTGCTCACCCTGCACCGCTCTAACCACCTGAGCTTACGTGTGGAGGACGCGGGCCGCAGCAACGAACTGCTGCTCTCGCCGGGCTCACCGCTTCCGGCGGGTTTTGTGGAGTCTCCCATTGGGCACGTGCAGGCCTACTCCCTTGGGCTGGACCACGACCTGCCGACAGCGGCCCATCTGAGCCTGGCCCCGGGGGTCCAGTTCACCAGCGACACTGCCCCGCGCGCCTTGCAGGCCGTCTATGGATCGCACCCGTTCAGCGTTGCCCTCTTTCTGCGGCTTCGCCTGGTGCCGGGCGCGTAGCATCTGGCACAGCAGGGAGATATCCAGCCGGGCAGAATCAGGATAGGGTTATCTGCAGACTCCCGGCAGCAACGCTATGCACTCGCTCCTCCTCTACGTCGCCACCACCAACGCAGGCAAGCTGCGCGACTTTGCTGCGGCAGCCACAACGTTTGCCAGCACCCACACCGACGTGCAGATCCGTCTGGAGCCGCTCCCCGGGCTAAGCGCAATCCCTGCGCCGCCCGAAGACGAGCCAACCTTTGCCGGAAACGCCGTGGCCAAGGCCGTCGCCTACTCCCGCCACGCCGCCGGGCAACTGGTGCTGGCCGACGACTCCGGCCTGGAGGTAGACGCTCTTGAGGGTGCGCCCGGAGTACGCTCCGCACGCTACGCCGACGACCGCCACTACGCCACACCCGGAATTGCCGATACCGACACGCGCAACAATCTGTGCCTGCTGGATGCCCTGCTGGAGACGCCGCTGGCAGACCGCCGGGCGCGCTACCACTGTGTACTGGCGGCGGCGCGGCACGGCTCCGTGGTGGCTACCGCCTCGGGAGAGGTAGAGGGCATGCTCCTCACCCGGCCGCAAGGCACGCTAGGCTTCGGTTACGATCCACTCTTCTACCTGCCCGACCGTCAGTGCACCATGGCACAGCTGGACGCAGCGACCAAGCTGGCCTTCAGCCATCGCGGCCGAGCCCTGGCCGCCTTACTGCCAAAAATCCTCGCGATGGAACTTCCATCCAGCTGAACCATTTCGCACAAACCTCACGATAACCGCACAAAACACGCCACTTGCCTTGACGCTGCCAAGAGGCGGGCGGAATAATCAGCCTGCTGGACCTTTCCACCCGCGTCCAGCCTAGTACTCTGCGTTGCACCAGATAGAAGGAGCTCAGCTCATGGCTACCACCACCACCCCTGCACCGTCCACTACCACCTCGGGCCGCGGCGTTCAGCCACTTCGCGCCGGGCAGGGCAACTCCTTCCTCTGGCACAAGTTGCACTCTCTTTCCGGCATTGTGCCCATCGGCGCCTTTCTGGTGGAGCACATCCTCTCGAACTTTGAGACCGTACACGGCCCCACGGCCTACGCCAAGCAGGTGCTCTTCCTCAACTCGCTGCCGCTGGTGCGCGTGCTGGAGTGGGGCCTGATCTTCATCCCGCTGGCCTTCCACGCGCTCTATGGCGTCTTTATCGCCTTCCGTGGCCGCAGCAACGTCAATGCCTACCCCTGGGCCGGCAATCGCATGTATGTCATGCAGCGCGTCACCGGCATCATCGCCTTCCTGTACATCATCCAGCACGTCTGGCGGCAGCGCTTTATGGGCGTCAGCCTGCCGGAGCACCCTGGCGCGGCCTTTGCCAAGGTGCAGCATGAGCTGGCCAACCCCTGGATGCTCGCCATCTATGTGATCGCCATGATCGCCACCACCTGGCACTTTGCCTACGGAATCTGGCTGTTCGCCGCCAAGTGGGGCATCACCCCCGGCGACAAGGCACGCAAACGCTTCGGCTACGTCTGTGCGGTGGTCGGGCTCGCGCTCTGCGTCATGGGCCTGGCCAGCATCTACGCGGTGGTAACGGCTCCGCCCGCGCCAGAGGATGCCCTGCCCGCGGCACACGCTGCTCTCACGTTGCAGAGGTCACCCGTTGGCAACCAGAGTGTGGTGCGCCTCGCGGCTCCCACTCTCTGCTCCTAAGTTCAACCTGCGGCTTCGGCCGTGAGGATTGCACGCTCAAGCAAATGTTCGGGGCCTTCGCCCCTGAGGTACGAATCACATGGCAGCAACACCACGCATCATCGTCGTAGGCGGCGGACTCGCCGGCCTCTCCTCCGTCATCAAGATCGCCGAAGCGGGCGGCAAGGTGGACCTCTTCTCCATCGTGCCGGTCAAGCGGTCGCACTCGGTCTGTGCGCAGGGTGGCATTAATGCGGCCAAGAACCTGAAGGGCGAGGGCGACGACGTGCTGAAGCACTTCGACGACACCGTCTACGGCGGCGACTTCCTGGCCAACCAGACGCCGGTGAAGAACATGACCGCGCAGGGCCCGGCCATCATCGACCTGCTGGACCGCATGGGTGTGCCCTTCAACCGCACGCCCGAGGGGCTGCTGGACTTCCGCCGCTTTGGTGGCACGCTCTACCACCGCACGGCCTTTGCCGGAGCCACCACCGGCCAGCAACTGCTGTACGCGCTGGATGAGCAGGTGCGCCGCTTCGAGTCCGAGGGCAAGGTAACCAAGTACGAAGGCTGGGAGTTCCTCTCTGCCGTGCTGGACTCGAACGGTGTGTGCCGCGGCATCTGCGCCATGGACCTGCGCACCATGGAGACACGCACCTTTCCGGCCGACGCCATCATCATCTGCACGGGCGGCAACGGCGCGATCTTTGGCAAGTCCACCAACTCCGTGGTGTGCACGGGCTCGGCCCAGTCTGCGCTGTACCAGCAGGGTGCGTACTACGCCAACGGTGAGTTCATCCAGGTACACCCAACGGCCATTCCGGGCGAGGACAAGCTACGCCTGATGTCGGAGTCGGCACGCGGTGAAGGGGGCCGCGTGTGGGTGCCCAAGGATAAGAACGACAAGCGCGCCGCGCAGTCGATTCCAGAGGGCGACCGCTGGTACTTCCTGGAAGAGTGGTACCCGAAGTACGGCAACCTGGTGCCGCGCGACGTGGCCACCCGCGCCATCTTCAAGGTGGTCTACGAGTATGGCATGGGCATCGACGGCCAGCCGATGGTCTACCTGGACGTGTCGCACCTGCCGCCGGAGCGCCAGCACAAGCTGGAAGGCATTCTGGAGATCTACGAAAAGTTCGTCGGCGACGACCCGCGCAAGGTGCCGATGAAGATCTTCCCCGGCATGCACTACACCATGGGCGGCCTGTGGGTGGACTTCAACCAGCAGACCAACATCCCGGGCGTCTTTGCCGCCGGTGAGGCAGACTACTCCATCCACGGAGCCAACCGCCTGGGTGCCAACTCGCTGCTCTCCTGCATCTACGGCGGCTTTGTAGCAGGGCCGCAGGCCATGGCGTACGCCAAGTCGCTGCCGGCCCAGCCGGGCGATGGTGGCCACGCGGCAGAGTTGATGCGCCAGAACGAGTTCAACAACCTGCTGCTGAGCAACCAGGGCAACGAGAACCCGTTCCGCATCTGGCGCGAGCTGGGCGAGACAATGACCAAGCACGCGACCATCATTCGGTACAACGCAGGACTGGACGAGGCCGATGCGAAGATTGTGGAGCTGCTGCACCGCTACCGCAGCGTCAACCTGTCGGACCGCAGCCAGTGGGCCAACACCAGCTTCGCCTTCACCCGGCAGCTCTACAACATGCTGCAACTGGCACGCACCATTGTGCAGGGCGCTCGTCTGCGCGATGAATCACGCGGCGCACACTACAAGCCGGACTTCCCGGAGCGCAACGACGAGCGCTTCCTGAAGACCACCAAAGCCGCCTACGACGCCAACAACGACGCGCCGCGCATCGAGTGGGAAGAGGTCGATATTCAGCACATCAAGCCGCGCCCACGCCGCTACGACGCCACCGCCTAAACGCAAACGCTGCCCCGGAGACGAAGCCACACGATGACCCGCGAGAACAACTTCGACATCATTCGCCTGTTGCTGGCGAGCCTTGTCGTGTTCTTTCACATCGGCTACATCTCCGGGGAGCCGCGCTTTGCGTGGATGCCCGCGTTCTTCAGCGGTCACCTCGCGGTGGAGGGCTTCTTTGCCATCTCCGGCTTCCTCATCTTCGCCAGCTACGAGCGCTGCTCCAGCCTGGCGGACTACTACTCCAAGCGGGCCGCTCGCATCCTGCCCGGCTACTGGCTCTCGACCGTGGTCTGCCTGTTCATCGCGTTCAGCTTCGGCAGCTTCCACGTCGCAAAGTTTCTGCTGGCTAACCTCAGCTTCCTCAACTTTCTTGCCCCATCGGTGCCGGGCGCACTGCCCCACAACCTGACGCCTGTGCTGAACGGAGCGCTCTGGACCATCAAGGTCGAGGTGCTCTTTTATGTCATGGTCCCCATCATCGTGTGGGTCTGTCGTCGGGTGCATCGCGATGCTGTGCTCTGGACGCTGTTCGCACTCTCCATCGCGTACCGTGTGGGCATGTCGCGCCACGAGACGCTGGCCATGCAACTGCCCGGCCAGATCAGCTTCTTCATGATCGGCGCGCTCATCCACTACCACCTGGAGTTCTTCCTGCGCCGCGGTCTGTGGCTCTCTCTGGGGGCACTTGTGCTGTACGCGCTGCATCTGGCGACCGGACTGTTTCTCTTCCGCCCGGCGGCTATTGCCACGCTCACTCTGGCTGCCTGCCTGCTGTTGCCAGTGGTCAAGGGGCCGACCCGCTGGGGAGACTTCTCGTACGGAACCTACGTGCTGCACTGGCCTGTCATCCAGATGGTCGTCGCCGCCGGACTCTACCGCACTCATCCTTATGTAGCGCTGGCAGTTACACTTGCCGGCATTGCCCTGGCGGCTCCACTCTCCTGGTTTCTGGTGGAGAAGCCTTCCCTCGCATTCGCACACTCACGCCGGATTCGCACGCGCTATCCAGCCGTCATTCCCAGCTAAAAGGACGCACTTATGCCAAGCACCATTCAAGTCGAGATCAAGCGCCAGGCCACCCCGAACGGTCCCTGTACCACGGAGACCTTTGAGGTTCCCTATCGGCCGGGCATGAACATCACCTCGCTGCTGGGCGAGATCGCTCTCAATCCGGTGGACGTCGCGGGCAAGCCCACCTCGCCGGTCACCTATGACTCCAACTGCCTGGAGGAGATCTGCGGCAGCTGCGCCATGCTCATCAATGGCAAGGCACGTATGGCGTGCTCGGCGCTGGTGGACAAGCTGCAGGCGGAGCGGCCGGGACAGCCCATCACGCTGGCACCCCTGTCCAAGTTCCCCGTTGTGCGCGATCTCGCCGTAGACCGTTCGGTGCTCTTCGAGAACCTGAAGAAGGTCAAGGCCTGGGTGCCTATCGACGGGACCTACGACCTGGGCGCTGGCCCCAAGCAGGCGCCTCAGATCCAGGAGCAGCGCTACCCGCTCTCGAACTGCATCAGCTGCTGCTGCTGCATGGAGGTGTGCCCGCAGTTCAACGACGTCACCAACTTTGTTGGCGCGGCCCCAATCGCACAGGCCAAGCTGTTCAATATGGACCCCTCCGGCGCGGTGCTGAAGGAGGAGCGTCTGCGCGCTCTGGCTGGCGACGGCGGCATTCAGGAGTGTGGCTTCGCGCAGAACTGCGTGCAGGCCTGCCCCAAGGAACTGCCGCTTACTGAGGCCATCTCCGACATGGGCCGCGACGTTTTCATCCAGCAGGTCAAGGACTTCTTCACCAGCTAATTTGCTGCGAATGTACCCTGCAGCCTCCTGCGAAATGCAACGCAGGAGGCTTTTCCTTTGCCCGGCTAGATTGCCGCGCACCCTCGCTTGATTTAGCCTTAATCCTGATGATGACTCGTGCTCTCGCACTCAGCCTCGTGCTCTCCTGTACGGCTTTGGCTCAAAGCTCAAGCCAGTCCGCCGACGCACTGCCCGATGCTCCCGGCGCCCCTGCCCCCGCCCAGCAGACGGTTGTACCCACGGGCCCTACCGTGTTGCTGGATACGACCCTCGGTCGGCTGACCTGCAAGCTGTACGACCAGCAGGCCCCGCAGACCGTCGCCAACTTCATTGGCCTGGCCGAAGGCACCAAGGACTGGACCGACCCCGCGACGCAGAAGAAGATGCACAACAAGCCGCTCTACAACGGCACCACCTTCCACCGTGTCATCCCCGGCTTTATGATCCAGGGCGGTGACCCGATGGGCACCGGCATGGGCGACCCCGGCTACTACTTTGACGATGAGTTTTCGCCCGATCTCGCCTTCGATGTGCCCGGCCGACTCGCCATGGCCAACTCCGGCCCCAACACCAACGGCAGCCAGTTCTTCATTACCGAGGTGCCGGTTCCTGAGCTGAACCACAAGCACACCATCTTCGGCCAGTGCGACCAGCACTCGGTGCAGTTGGTCGCGGCGATTGCCCGGGTCGATCGTGACGGTCAGGACAAGCCCACCACACCGGTCGTCATCAACCGCGTCACCATCGTGCGCGACGGCCAGCCGATACCGCCGGAGCCCGCTGGCACGGCCGCGGCCAAGGCACCGCCGCTTCCGCCGGCTACCCCGCCAACCAAGTAGACACCCACTTTCGTATTCAACCCTGTAAGGAGACAGCGTTACCATGCCCACCAAGCCCGGCACCTATGCCACGTTTACCACCACTCTCGGCACCATCGTCTGCGAGCTCTTTGAAGCTGACGCCCCGCAGACCGTCGCCAACTTCATCGGCCTGGCCGAGGGCACCAAGGACTGGAACTCGCGCTCCAAGAAGGGTCCGAAGCTCTACGACGGCACCATCTTTCATCGCGTGATTCCGCAGTTCATGATCCAGGGCGGCGACCCTGAGGGCACCGGTATGGGCGGCCCGGGCTACCGTTTCGCCGACGAGACCAAGGGCTCGCGCCACGGCTTCCAGCAGCCGGGCAAGCTGGCCATGGCCAACGCTGGCCCCAACACCAACGGCAGCCAGTTCTTCATCACCGTGGCGGACACCAGCTGGCTCACCGGCAAGCACACCATCTTTGGCGAGGTCGTCGAAGGCTACGAGATCGTGGAGAAGATCAGCAAGGTTGCCCGTGATGGCATGGATCGCCCCAAGACGCCAGTCGTGCTGGAGAGCGTCACCATCGAACGCATCGCGTAGAGAGTTCTCGGTCCCAACCAAGGCCCGCTCCTGGAGCGGGCCTTTTCTCTTGCCCGCCTCAATCCTCGCGCCCCCGCGTGCGCGCTGCCTGCCTGCCTGGGCGAGGCATGCGCCTTTGCCACTGCGCCTTCGTCCGTCTGCCGCCATATTTTTTTCCCATCCGATACATCCGGATTCTCTGCGCGCACGTTCTTCGAACAGCAGCCTCCGATCGTCCGCAGCAAGCGGCGCTGGCTCCTGTTTGATGTGAGCAAGTCAATCCGCTGCGGTGAGCTGCTGCGCGCAAATTCCGTCGTCCACTGTGCCTGTTATCCCCGAAAGGAACTCTATGAAGATCACTGAATCCATCAACGCAAGGATCGACAACGTCGTCAACCGCCGCTCCTTCCTCGCTGGCCTGGGCATGTTTGGGCTTGGCGCGGCAAGTTCGGCCGCCGTCATCGGCTGCAGCAGCTCAAGCTATATGGCCACCACGCCTGTCTCCGCGGCTGCGGCGACGGACACGGCGGCAAACATCCTGACGGCTGCACTGATCGCCGAGAGCCTGGCGATCACCACGTACTACACAGCGCTCTCCGCCAACGGAGTCATTACGGACCCGAACCTGGCAGGGCCCGGTGGCACGGCTACCAACGTCAGCATCACAGGCAGCCAGATCAACGTTGCCTATCTGCAGGGCGCGCTGCTGGAGGAGGTATCGCACGCGCAGTTGCTGCGTTCGCTGCTGGGGCTGCCAACGAACGGTAGTGGAGATGCCCAGGCCGGCATTCCGCAGACCTTCTACTATCCGGCCAACACCTTCAGCTCGCTGCAGAACTTTCTGCCTGTGCTGGTAGCGCTGGAGACCGCCTTTATCGGCGCCTACATGACCGCGGTGGAGGAGTTTGCCTCCATGGCCGCCGGATTCAACGGCTTCAGCAGCACGCAGGTCAATCCGGCTTCCAGCGGCTCCAACCTCACCCAGGCAAACCTCATCCTCTACGCCAAGGTGGCCTCGTCCATCCTCGGGGTCGAGTCGGAGCATCGCGCTCTGGTACGTGGCATCCCGGCAGTATCCATCTCCGCCCCCAACTACGCGGGGCTCAATCTGATTCCGGCCAACAACGTCAACTACGAGATCACCGATGGCCTTACCGGCTTGATCACCAGCGTCTCGGGCAACAGCAGCTCCACCGCTGCGGCCGCGCTAGGACCGTTCCTTGCTGCGGGCAGCAATCCGCTGAGCGTTACCTCGGTTGCGGCTCAGGCCAGCTTCAGCTCGGTGGTCAACGCATCTGTGGCGGCCAACGTCACCGGCTCTATCCCTGCAGCCGAGTAACCCCCTGCACCTCACAAAGGGAAAGCCTCCGTCATCTGCGACGGAGGCTTTCCATTTGCTGCAACAGGTTCGCGGCTCGTGTGCGGCAGTTCGCTGCTAAGCGACGCCAATTACCGTGCAGAGCTCCTTCACGGCCTCAGCACTCTTGTTCAGCGCCGCCTGCTCGTCGGCCGTCAGCTTGATCTCGATGATCTGCTCCAGGCCCTTGGCACCAAGCTTGCACGGCACGCCCACATACAGGCCGCTGATGCCATACTCTCCCTGCAGATAGGCAGCGCAAGGCAGAATCTTCTTCTTGTCCTTCAAGATGGCCTCAACCATCTCCACCGCCGCAGCCGAAGGTGCGTAGTAGGCCGAGCCTGTCTTCAGGTGCTTCACGATCTCCGCACCACCATTAGCCGTGCGGGTCTCCAGCTCCTTCAGGCGATCCGGCGGGATCAGCTCCGTAATTGGAATACCGGCAACCGTAGAGTAGCGGCTGAGGGGCACCATGGTGTCGCCGTGACCACCCAGAACAAATGCAGTTACATTCTCCACGGAGACGTTCAGCTCCTCGGCGATGAAGGTGCGGAAGCGGGCGGAGTCCAACACGCCGGCCAAGCCGATGACACGCTCACGCGGCAGACCAAGCTTCTTGAACGCCGTCTGTGCCATCGCATCCAGCGGGTTGGAGACGTTGATGAAGATCGCATTCGGCGAGGCCGCCAGCGCCTTCTCTGCCACTGCGCTCATAATGCCGAAGTTGGTGTTCAGCAGGTCATCACGGCTCATGCCCGGCTTGCGTGCAATACCGGCCGTAATCACCACGATGTCCGAGTTTGCGGTGTCTGCGTAGTCATTGGTTCCAACAACGCTCACGTCACGCTTCTCGATCGGCATGGCCTGCAGCAGGTCCAGCGCCTTGCCCTGCGGCACGCCCTCCACCACATCGATCAGCACCACATCCGCCAGTTCCTTGGCAGCAATCCAGTGGCCGGCCGTTGCTCCTACGTTTCCTGCGCCAACAATCGTAACCTTCTTCCGCATTGCGTCTCTTCTCCCCGTCTGACTCACGAATCTTCACGTTCCGGCCAGTAGAGACCGGCCTCCAGGACCGGTCTCCACCGTCGTTCTTAGCCCATGTTCTCAATCATGCGTGTTGCAAACTCGCTGGTCTTGGCCTTGGTCGCGCCCTGCATGCCACGCTCAAAGTCATACGTCACGTACTTCTGCTCAATGGTCTTCTCCATCGAGGTCTCGATGAGACGAGCCGCCTCAGTCCAGCCGAGGAAGTCGAACATCATGACGCCCGAGAGCATGACCGATCCCGGGTTGATCACGTCGAGATCGGCGTACTTCGGAGCCGTGCCGTGCGTTGCCTCAAACACCGCATAGCCATCGCCGATGTTGGCGCCCGGCGCAATGCCCAGGCCGCCTACCTGCGCCGCCGCTGCGTCGCTGATGTAGTCCCCGTTCAGATTGGTCGTCGCCAGCACGCTGTAGTCGCTGGGACGCAGAATGATCTGCTGGAAGATGGAGTCGGCGATGCGATCGTTGATCAGCACCTTGTTCTTCCACTTGCCGCCGCCGTGCGTCTCGCCGATGGTGGCGATCACCTGCTTCACCTCGGCGATCACCTCATCCGCAAAGGCCTGGGGAGCAAACTCCAGACCGGGCTCCACCATCGCAGCGTTCTGCTCCGGCGTCAGGCCGGGGTTCGCCTCAAGGTTGCCCAGAATCCAGCTCTCACGCTCCGTTACGGTCTGCTGGCGGAACTCCTGCGTCGCCACCTCATAGCCCCACTCGCGGAAGGCTCCCTCGGTAAACTTCTGGATGTTGCCCTTGTGGACCAGGGTGACGGTCTTCAGGTTGTTATCCAGCGCGTACTGAATGGCCGCCCGCACCAGCCGCTTGGAGCCGGTGATCGAGATCGGCTTGACGCCCACACCAGAGTCCAGCCGAACCTTCTTCTTGCCACCCTTCAGCATCTCGTCGTTCACGAAGGCGATAAACTTCTGCGCCTCGGGCGTTCCCTCGCGGAACTCGATGCCGGCGTAGATGTCCTCCGTGTTCTCACGGAAGATCACCACATTCAGCTTCTCCGGGTGCTTCACGGGGCTGGGTACACCCTTGTAGTACTTGACCGGGCGCACGCACTGGTACAGGTCCATCAGCTGGCGCAGCGCCACATTCAGGCTGCGGATGCCACCGCCCACCGGCGTCGTCAGCGGCCCCTTGATCGAGACGCGGAAGTCGACCGTCGCCTTCACGGTGTCTTCGGGCAGCCAGTTCTGCGTCTGGCGGAATGCCTTCTCGCCAGCCAACACCTCAAACCACTTGACCGAGCGCTTGCCGCCGTATGCCTTTGCCACTGCCGCATCAAACACCCGCTGCGACGCCTTCCAGATGTCGCGACCCGTACCATCGCCCTCGATAAACGGAATGATCGGGTTGTCGGGAATGGTGTACTTCCCGTTCTCGTAACGAATGGGTGCGCCATCGGTGGGAACGGTGATGCCGTTGTAGCTCGATTGCATGATGTCTGGTGCGCTCCTCAAAGGGATTTTGGCCGTCGAAAAAGCGTACCACCGCGCGGAGACGTGCCGCAAACCATGCCTTCGCTAATCGCACGACCGGCGCGTTTAGCGCCCCCTGCCCGCTGGCCGAGCAACCGCAGACGCCCCGTAAACGCAAGCAAGCCCCCGCCAAAGCGAGGGCTTGCCTGCCGGTCTCCCGGATTGCGTTGAGGTCTAGAACTGGTTCCACAGCAGCTGGTTGTACACGTCGTGGTGGAACTGCACCTCGCTGGACTTCACGATGGTGCCCAGCAGGCGCGGGCAGCGGTCTGCCGAGGCCTGCTTCAGCTCCGCATAGCGCGCCTTTACATCCTCGCCCAGCAGCTCCGTCGGCCAGCTCGCGGCGCGGAAGTTCTCAATCGCAGCGTAGATGTTGTCTGGCAGATACCGCTGTGCCTGGCGCAGATTCTTCATCTTGGAGATCTCACCATCCAGCCCCGTCTTGAAGACCGAGTACAGCACCATGTACGGGTTGGCATCCGGTCCCACCGAGCGCACCTCGACACGTGCCGACTTCTCGTTGCCGATGGGGATGCGCACCATAGAACCGCGATCCGTCGCTGAGGCCTTGATCTGGTTCGGGGCCTCGAAGTGCGGATCGAGCCGGCGGTACGAGTTCACGCTCGCGTTCAGCAGCAGGCAGATGTCGTTGCCATGCGTCAGAATGCGGTCGGTAAACTGCCACGCCATCCGCGAGATCTTCTCCTCACCCTTGGGGTCCCAGAAGAGGTTCTTGCCGCCCTTGGTGATGGAGATGTTGGTGTGCATGCCGCTGCCGTTGACGCCCACCACGGGCTTCGGCAAAAAGCTCGCCGTCATGCCCATCTGCGTCGCCACCTGGCGGCAGATCAGCTTGTAAAGCTGAATCTGATCGGCTGCCGCAACCACCTCGCCGTAGCTGTAGTTGATCTCAAACTGCGAGGGGGCTACTTCAGGATGGTCCTTCTCGTTCTCAAAGCCCATCGCGCGCTGCACCTCGGCCGTCGCGTCGATGAACTCGCGCAGCGGATCGCCCGGCAGCGAGTGGTAGTAGCCACCCTTATTCACATACTCGAAGACGCCCGTCTCATGGTAGCGGCGCTCGGCATCGATGCCCTCAAACAGGAAGCCCTCAATCTCGTTAGCGGCGTTCAGGGTATAGCCGTGCTTGGCAAACTGCTGCTGCGAGTAATCCTTGAGCACGCCGCGGATGTCCGCCGCGTAGGTGGCGCCATTCTTGTCCTTCACCTCGCCGAAGACCATCACCTTACCCGGGCCGAAGACATCTGCCGGCACCCAGTAGAAGGCGCTCCAGTCGATCGCCAGACGCAGATCGCTCTCGCGCTGCGCGGTAAAGCCGCGGATCGAGCTGCCATCGAAGGTCAGGTTGTCGTAGCTTTTGATCAGGAACTTCTTGTCGTAGTCCAGCATGTGCAGCCGGCCCTCGAGATCGCAGAACAGGACGGTGACTGCCTTGATGCGGCGCTCCTCGGTCAGATACTTCAGCCGCTCTTCGCGGATGACCTCGGCCGGTACCCGGTTCCTGCGCTGCTCCTTGGCTGCCAGGTTCAGGTCTTCCAGCTCGGCGTACGACAACTCCAGAAACTCGCGCAATTCGCTCAAAACATTCTCCTTCGACGGTTGTGGTCAACCCGCCAAAGGATAATACAAAGCCTCGTCTTCGGTCACGCAACAGCGTGTTAAGAAAAACAGGGAAGCAAGGGCACCCTCGGTACCCTGCTTCCCTGTCAAGCACTTACGTGCCATTCCCCGGTCAGGACTGCTGCCGCAACTAGGGGGTCGGAACAGCCGAGATCGTCTTCAGAATCTGCGAGACGATCTGGTACGGATCGGCCTCGGAGTTCGGACGACGGTCCTCAAGGTAGCCCTTGTAGCCGTTCTTGATGAAGTTGACCGGCATGCGGATCGATGCGCCGCGGTCCGACAGACCGTAGCTGAACTTGTCGATCGCCTGCGTCTCGTGGTGGCCGGTCAGGCGCAGGTGATTGTCCGGACCGTAGACGGCGATGTGTGCAGCCACGTTCTTCTCAAACTCCTTCATCAGAGCCTCGAAGTACTCCTTGCCGCCAACCTCACGCAGGTACTTGGTGGAGAAGTTGGTGTGCATGCCGCTGCCGTTCCAGTCGCCACGGATGGGCTTGCAGTGGAACTCCACGTCGATCTCATACTTCTCGCAGAGGCGGAGCATCAGGTAACGTGCCGTCCAGGTGTCGTCGGCAGCCTTCTTGGAGCCCTTGGCGAAGATCTGGAACTCCCACTGGCCCTTCGCCACCTCGGCGTTGATGCCCTCGTGGTTGATGCCGGCCGCCAGGCACAGCTCCAGGTGCTCTTCCACAATCTGGCGTGCAATGCCGCCCATGTACTTGTAGCCAACGCCGCAGTAGTACGGGAACTGCGGAACGCTCGGGTGACCATCCTTGGGGAAGCCCAGAGGACGACCATCCTTGAACAGGAAGTACTCCTGCTCAAAGCCTACCCAGAAGTCCGCATCGTCGGCGATGGTGGCGCGTGCGTTGGTCGAGTGCGGCGTTCCATCCGGATGCATCACTTCGCTCATCACGATGTAGGCATTCTTCCGGCTCGCGTCCGGATAGAGGGCGACGGGCTTCAAAATACAATCCGAGCTCTTGCCCTCTGCCTGGAGAGTCGAGCTGCCGTCAAAGCCCCACAGTGGCATGTCGGCCAGCGTCGGAGGAGTGTCAAACTCCTTGATCGTCGTCTTGCCACGCAGACCGGGAATCGGTTGTTTGCCGTCAAGCCAGATATATTCCAGTTTGTATTTCAAGTGTCGCTCCTTACTTAGGTTGAAATAAGCGCCTGCGATTACTGCCACATTGGTGCCGGACCGGAGGAGAAGTCCAGGGAGTCGGCTCGTTCTGCTGCACTCTTAGCCCGACCACTCCCAAGCTTCCGGCTGCGGGGCGTCAGAGCAGCCTGAGCCTGGCCAGCAGCCCCTGTCTCCCCTGCATTGTTTGGCATTGAAATCAAGTTAAACCGTCCCGCACGTCGGCGGCGGCGCATACATTATTTTTATAGAGAGCATTACTTTTGATCGCAGACAGGAGTCGCCGCGAGCGATCGGCCGTTTCCTTCCCTGCAACACAGAGCGCTTATCCTGTCGTACGATAGCCACGTGTCCCATGCCCGCGGAGCAAGCGCCGCAGGCCTTCCCTTGACCTCCTTCAGCCCCCAGGAATGCCTGCCATGTCTGCTGCCAGCACTCTTCGTGTCGCCCTCATTCAGATGTCCTGCTCGCCTGACGTCCAGCTCAACCTCGACAAGGCAGCGGAGCGCGTCTACGAGGCCGCCCACCAGGGCGCCACTCTCGTCTGCCTGCCGGAGCTCTTCCGCGCCCAGTACTTCTGTCAGCGCGAAGACCACGCCCTGTTTGACCTGGCGGAGTCGATCCCCGGACCATCCACCGAGGTGCTGACCCGTGCGGCCCGCGAGACTGGCGTTACCCTGGTGGCCAGCCTGTTTGAGCGCCGTGCTCCCGGCCTGTACCACAACACGGCCGTCACCATCGACCGCGACGGCTCCATCGTGGATGTCTACCGCAAGATGCACATCCCGGACGATCCTCTGTACTACGAGAAGTTCTACTTCACCCCCGGCGACCTGGGCTTCAAGGCGACCAACACCAGCGCCGGCAAGATCGGCACGCTGGTCTGCTGGGACCAGTGGTACCCGGAGGGCGCGCGCGTCACTGCCCTGAAAGGGGCGGAGATTCTGTTCTTCCCCACGGCCATCGGCTGGCATCCATCGGAGAAGGACGAGTTTGGCACGGCGCAGTATGAAGCCTGGCAGACGGCACAGCGAGCGCACGCGATTGCCAACGGCGTCTTCGTCTGCGCGGTTAACCGCACCGGCCACGAGCACGGTGATGTGAAGTTCAAGACCACCGCCGCCGATGGCAACCCCGCCACCGTGGAGCTGCATGGCCCGGGCGACCACACTGCGGCCAGCGGGCTGGAGTTCTGGGGCGGCAGCTTCATCGCCGATCCCTTCGGCCGCATCCTGGCGCAGGCCAGCCACGACAAGGAAGAGATTCTGCTGGCCGACCTCGACCGCAAGCTGATTGAGGTCACGCGCCAGCACTGGCCGTTCCTGCGCGATCGGCGCATCGACGCCTACGAGGGCATCACCCGCCGTTTCCTGGATTAGATACACCAGAAGCTCCACCACGCGGCACAACCGTTAGAAAGCCTGTCCAGCATGACTGAAGCGACCCCCAAGACACCCCGCGACCTCCAATTCCGTATGCCCGCTGAGTGGGGGCCGCACGCTGCCACCTGGATTGCGTGGCCCCACAATGCAGAGGATTGGCCGGGTAAGTTCCAGCCCATCCCGTGGGTCTATGCCGATATCGTCCGTCACCTCTCGCAGGTGGAAGAGGTCCACATCCTGGTGAACGACGAGGCTGCCGGCCGCCGCGCCAACAACATCCTGCGCCGCGCCGGAGCCAACCTGGCGCGACTGCACTTCCACGCATGGCCCACCGATCGCGTGTGGCTGCGGGACTCTGGCCCGATCTTTGTGAAGAACGCTGCCGGTGAGACCGCGCTGACCAACTGGAAGTTCAACGCCTGGGCCAAGTATGACAACTGGCGCCGCGACAACCTGGTGCCGCACCATGTTGCCCAGCACTACGGCATGCAGGAGTTCTGCCCGCACATCTACTTCACCGGTACCGACCGTGAGCCGCACCGTATTGTGCTGGAAGGTGGCAGCATCGACACGAACGGCGCGGGCGTTCTGTTGACCACAGAAGAGTGCCTGCTCTCTGAGATTCAACAGCGCAACCCTGGACTGGGCACGGCCGAGCAGACCCGCCACCACATGGAGCACGCCTTTGCAGAGTACCTCGGCATTGAGCAGACGCTGTGGCTGAACCGCGGTTGCGCCGGCGACGACACCCACGGCCACGTGGACGACATCGCTCGCTTCGTGGGCGAAAACACCATTCTGACCGCCGTAGAGCCCAGCACCCACGACGAGAACCACCTGCCCCTGGCTGAGAACCTGGACCGCTTGCGCTCTGCCCACAACCTGCAGGGCAAGCCCTTTGAGGTGATTCCGCTGCCGATGCCGAATCCAGTGGTCTTTGCCGGGCAGCGCCTGCCGGCCAGTTACGCCAACTTCTACATCGCCAACGACACTGTGCTGGTACCGACCTTCAACGATCCGCACGATCGGCATGCCCTCAATATTCTGGCCGACTGCTTTCCCACGCGCGAGGTCATTGGCATCCACGCTGGCGATCTGGTGTGGGGCCTGGGTACGCTGCACTGCATGACCCAGCAGGAGCCGGCATGAGCACCTGGCCGCCGCCACCTGATCTCGAATCCATCGCCGAGCTGGTGGCCAACGCAGACATCGAGGGGTTCATCGCCGATGGCGCACCAGCCGACGAGTATGAGGGCGAGGCCGAAGCCATCCATAATGCGCTGGCAGGCTGGGCCACTGCCGAACTGACCCGGCCACGCATCGCCGCCGCGCTCGAGCTGGTCTGGCGCCGAAGCTTTTCGCTGGACGATGCGGCGTATGAAGGCCGGCGCAATGGTGTCGAAGCCCTGGCCGCCGAGATTGCGCACTACTTCGGCCCCGAGGCCCAGCCCCGCGTGCGAGGGCAGCGATGAGTGCGGCTGAGCACTCCGCGCAGGATGTGGAGTGCATGCAGGCGGCGCTTGCCGAGGCCCGCGCCGCCGAGGCCGCAGGCGAGGTGCCCATCGGCGCGGTCATCGTCGCCAACGGCGAGATCATTGCCTGCGGACAGAATCGTGTGTTACGCGACCATGACCCCACGGCGCACGCCGAGGTGGTGGCCCTGCGCGCCGCCGGACAGGCGCTGCAGAACTACCGCCTGCGCGCCAGCAAATCTGACCCCGGCTGCACGCTCTACGTTACGCTGGAGCCCTGTGCCATGTGCGCCGGAGCCATGCTGCACGCACGCATCATGCGGCTGGTGTACGCCGCGCCAGACCCCAAGGCGGGCGCGTGCGGATCCGTACTGGCGGTGATGAATCACCCGCAGCTCAACCACCGCGTTCAGGTGGAGCCGGGCCTGCTGGCAGACGAGGCTGCGGATCTGCTGCAGAACTTCTTCCGCGCACGGCGACGTTAGGCCCCGCGCGGCACAACGAGTAAAATCAAGAGTATGGATCTGACCGTTTACTCTGCCTCCTGGTGCCGCGACTGTCGCGAGGCAAAGCGCTTTCTGGAGAAGCACAACATTCCCTACACCGAGATCGACATTGAGTCCACGCCGGGAGCGGCGCATGCCGTCATCTCCAACGTGGGCAAGCGCGCAATTCCGCAGTTCGTGCTCAATGGCAAATGGATTCAGCCCTATCGCCCCGGCCAGGGCTTTCTGCACGCAGAGATGGCCGAACTCTTCGGCGTTCCGCATCCATAGTGTGAGTCTGCGCCTCTGCGGCGCGGCTCGCGGATCGAACGAACTACCCGTCGCACACAACCCAGGCTCTGGCGCACCGGCTGCGGCAGCACAAGGAAGGAATCAAGCATGATCGCTCGCTATACCCGCCCGGCTATGGGCAAGATCTGGTCTGACGAGAACAAGTACCGCTGCTGGCTCACGGTGGAGACGGCAGCCTCCCAGACGCTCGCCCAGTTTGGCCTGGTGCCGCAAGCCGCCGCAGACGCCATCCGCGACAAGGGCAGCTTCACCGTCGAGCGCATCAACGAGATTGAGGCGGAGGTCCGGCACGACGTGATTGCCTTTACCACCACCGTCGCAGAGCACATTGGCGACGCGGAGCACTCGCGCTGGCTGCACTACGGGCTGACCAGCACCGATGTGGTGGACACAGCCCAGGCGCTGCAGCTCAAGGAGGCGTCCGCGATTCTGCGCACCGGCATGCATGCGCTGCTGGAGACGCTGAAGCGCCGCGCGCTGGAGTTCAAGCACACGCCCATCATCGGCCGTACGCATGGCGTCCATGCCGAGCCCTCGACCTTCGGGCTCAAGCTGCTGCTCTGGTACTCCGAGATGCAGCGCAACCTGACGCGCTTTGAGGCCGCGGCGGAGGATCTGCGCGTGGGCAAGCTCTCGGGCGCAGTGGGCACCTTCGGCCACCTGAAGCCCGCGCATGAAGAGGCAATCTGCAGCCAGCTTGGTCTGCAGCCGGTCGCGGTGGCCACGCAGGTGGTGCAACGGGACCGCCATGCGGCCTACATTGCGGCGCTGGCCATCGTCTGCTCCACGCTGGACAAGATCGCCACCGAGATCCGCCATCTGCAGCGCACGGAGGTCCGCGAGGCTGAGGAGTTCTTCTCCGAGAAGCAGAAGGGCTCCAGCGCCATGCCGCACAAGCGCAACCCCATCACCTGCGAGCAGATCTCCGGCCTGGCCCGCGTGGTGCGCGCCAACGCCCAGACCGCACTGGAGAATATCGCGCTGTGGCACGAGCGCGACATCTCGCACTCTTCGGCCGAGCGGGTCATCCTGCCCGACTCCACCATTCTGACCGACTATCTGTTGGCGAAGACGGAGAACCTGATCGCCAAGCTGCTGGTCTATCCTGCGCGCATGTTGAAGAACCTGGAGTCCACCGGTGGACTCGTCTTCTCAGGCCAGTTGCTGCTGGACCTGGCCGAGTCTGGCATGAGCCGCGAGGACGCCTATCGACTGGTGCAGTCCCACGCGATGAACTCCTGGAAGAACGATCTGGTCTTTCGCGACGAGGTGGCCAAGGTACCGGAGATTACCGCCCGCCTAAGCCCGCAGAAGCTTGCCCACGCCTTTGACTACACGCGTCAACTGGCCAATGTCGACGCGATCTTTGCGCGTGTCCTGGGCTGAGGTCGAGCGCTTGAAGCTTGCGTTAATTCCCTTGCCTGATCCTGTTGACAGGGTGGGAGCTTTAAACTCTTAGTGATATAAGAGTTCCAGGGAGTCTCCCCGGGGGTGTGAATGACCAGATCCGTGCGGCTAGTCGTCGCGGTGTTGCTGACGAGCAGTTCCCTGGCCTACTCCCAGACTTCTACCCAGACCTCTACCCAGACCCCAGCCCCAGCCCCATCCGCGGCCCTGCCCAATGCACCGGGTGAGCCCGCGCAGGCTGCCGGGCTCACCACGGCGACGGTCGCCGGCGTTGCGCACGATCTGCAGGGCGCGCCCGTGCCGGGGGCAAGCGTATCCCTGATTGCACCGGGTAAGCTGGGCGAGCGAACCACAGTCGCCGAACACGACGGCACGTTTCGCTTTACCAACGTAGCGCCGGGCATGTATCGCGTGGTGCTGTCGGCACCGGGCATGGAGCCATACTCCTCCAGCGAGTTTGCGGTGCAGGCCGGTGAATCCGTTACGGCGCCAGTAGAGCCGATGCGGCTCTCGGCCAACATCTCCTTCAACGTGACCGCCAGCCCGGAGCAGATTGCTGTGGCCCAGGTGCATGCGCAGGAACAGCAGCGCGTGCTGGGCGTGCTGCCCAACTTCTACACCAGCTACATCTGGGACGCTCAGCCCATGCCTGCCAAGCAGAAGTATGGGCTGGCCATGCGCTCGCTGCTGGACCCCACTGAGTTCGCCGTCGTCGCCGGCATCGCCGGGGCCGAGCAGTACAACGGCACCTTTCCCGCCTATGGCCCGGGCCTGCAGGGGTATGGCAAGCGCTACGGTGCCGCGCTGGCAGACTCCTTTACCGGGCGGCTGGTGGGCAGTGCCATTCTGCCCTCGCTCTTTCATCAGGACCCGCGCTACTTCTACCAGGGTTCAGGGGGCTTCGTCTCGCGCACCGGGCACGCGGTGGGCTCGGTCTTCGTCACGCGCGGAGACAGCGGCCATAACCAGTTCAACTACTCGCATCTGCTGGGCAGCCTGATCGCAGGCGCTGTCTCCAACACCTACCACCCCGATAGCAGCCGCAGCGCCAGTGTCACCTTTGAGACCTTCGGAGTCTCGCTGGCAGGCTATGCAGTCAGCAACCTGGTCCGCGAGTTTCTGCTGCGTGGGCTGGTGCCGTCCGTCCCGTCCTATGCCAACGGGAAGAAGTGATTCCACACTTGTCGCTCTGGTGAGCGTTGCGCTGGCCTCTGCCACCGCACGCGCAGCAGAGCATCTGGCCTGCCGGCCGGGCTGCTCGCAGTGCTGCGTCGGCATCTTCCCGATCGCGCAGCAGGACGCCGCCCGATTGCGCGAAGGCCTGGCTGAGCTGCAGGCGACCGACGCAGCGCGCGCGGCACGCATCCGCGCACGCGTGGCGCACTCCGTGGCGCGGCTCGCTCCGTACTTCCCCGGCGACCTGACCAGCGGCGTGCTGGATGCAGCCTACGAGAGCTCTCCACTGTTCTGCGATGAGGTGCTGCAGGAGACAGGTGAGAGCCTGGGCGACAGTGAGCCATGCCCCGTGCTGGACCCCGAGACAGGCACCTGCGACCTGTACCAGGCGCGCCCCATCACCTGCCGCACGTTTGGTCCGCCCATGCAAACGCCGGGCGATGACGGCGAGGTGAACCTGGCCACCTGCGAACTGTGCTTTACGCATGCGACGACGGAGCAGATCGCCGCCTGCCAGCTAGACCCCACTCTGCCCGCGCAGGAGGCCGCCAGCAATGAAGCCTTCAACGCAGCCAACGGAGTGCATGGCGAGACCCTCGTCGCCTTTGCGCTGCGCTAGCCAGGAGCCAGCGGCCTCACTCCACCGCAGTGGAATCATGACCATGCTTCAGCGCACCCCCAACGTCTGGCCCGGCAGGCAGGCTGTCTGGCTCGCGCCCCAGGCGCCTTGGCGCTGTGCGAACTTCGGCTGCATCAATCTCAAAATAAGGAGCGTCCTTGGGCAGCGCCAGCCGCCCATCCACCAGGTACGCGGCCACCACCGTCGCCGTCAGCTCAGGATTGAGTACGGCAAGGGGGAGCAGATAACGCTTGCTCTTCACCAGCGACTCCGCCACGCCATCCACAGGATGACTGCGGGCGATGGTGCCGGGCACCTGCGGAATCACAAAGGCGGTCATCCCCAGCTCCGGATGGCTGCGGCCATATTTGACCAGCGAACGAGCCACCTGTTTGGGCGTCATCAGTCCCACATCTGCGACGAAGTTGCGATGAATCGCGTCAGGAAAGTAGGTATCCAGAACGACCCGGGAAAAGTCTGCGCAGTTATGAAAGAGCAGGTTGAAGTGCCCAACGTTACGGCGATCGTTGAAGATCGCGATGAAGCGCTCATCCTGCTCGCTTGTGCTCTGCACCTGGAAGCCATGGATCGTGCGGTCAAAGGAGGCACCGACCAGTTGCGTCCACTCGCCGTCGGGAGTGCCGCCGTTGCGGCGGTTGGGGGCGATGGCCAGCAGTGCGCGGCGACGGTACTGATCGCGCAGCAGCGCAACCCGTTCGCGATCTACCCACATGGGAACGTCCCGCACGTTGTCGACGCCATAGAGATACGGCACCAGCGGCATGGCGAGCCAGTCGTAGCCATGGATCTTGTGGTAGCGGCTGATGACGGAGCCATACTCCCCGCGGCGGCACGGACGCAGCTCTGTGGGCGTCTGCGCGCAGATATTGCTGAGATACACGGCAGCGTGGCCCGTGGGATTGAACGCGCCAAACTCGCCGTAAGGCTCCTCCATCAGCAGCGCAACCGAGGCATGCGCAACCACGGGCAACAGCACCAGCGCGAGCAAAGCAAGCCCACGCTGCCAACTGCCTCGCTCACGGCGCAGCCGGGTGCAGCATCGATGCAGCGCGAGATTGAGTCGCTGTTTTGTTTGCATAGCGCAATCTATCCACTTAGAGCGTGATCGGGGCAAAAAGTTGCGTCTGCGCGCCGTGCCCTCAGAGATAATGAGGACTGTGAGCCTCTCCGCGCCTGCTGCCGCACATAACGTTACACTCGCTATCACTGGAGCGAGCGGGTCTCTGTTTGCCATCACCATGTTGCGTGCTCTGGCAGCAGACCCACGCGTCTCCAAGGTCAACTTCGTAGTGTCAGAGAACTCGTTGCGCGTCTTTGCGGAGGAGTTGCAACTAAGCGGCCGCAACCACCTGGTGGAGAAGCTGCTGGGCGAGCCCAGTGCCAAGGTGCAGCAGCATGTAGACTCCGACATCGGAGCGAACATCGCCAGCGGCAGCTACCCTGCCACCGCAATGATTGTGCTGCCCTGCTCCATGGGCACGCTGGCAGCCGTGGCCAACGGGCTGGCCAGCACGCTGATTCAACGTGCGGCCGATGTGATGCTGAAGGAGCAGCGTCCGCTGCTGCTGTGCGTGCGCGAGACACCCTTCAATCGCATTCACCTGCGCAATATGCAGCTGGCTGCGGAGGCCGGAGCAGTCATCTACCCGGTCATCCCGACCTTCTACAATCTTCCCCAATCTTTGCAGGAGATGGCACACCAGTATGTGTGCCGTGTGCTGGCGCATGTCGGCCTGCCGCAGGCCGACGGCTACCAGTGGCAGCCAGACTAGCTACGGTTGCGCAGGCTCAGGATAGAGCGTCTCTCCACCACGCGGAGGAGGCTCTGCCTTCAGGAAGCCAAGCGTAGCCTGCAACACTGGCGCCGTGCACTCCGCCGGGGCCAGATGCCCACAGCCCTGCACCACGTCCAGCACTGAGCCGGGGATTCCGGCGTGCATCTTTTCCCCGGCAGAGAGCGGGATGAGCGCATCTGCCCCGCCCCAGACCATCAAGGTCGGCTGGTGAATCTCGCTCAGCCGAAACTCCATCAGGTCGCCTGCAGCCTGCATGGAAGCAACAGCCCGCAACACCACCCAGCTGTTGCCCTGAATCCTGCGCAGAGCCGCACGCTGCGCAAAGACCGGGAGCTTTGCCGGTCGGGGTGAGAGCATGGCCATCAATCGGCTGAGCCCGGCCAGGTTGTGTGGCACAAACAGCTCGGCAACATCCTCCGCACCGGCGAAGTACACCCCGGCACTGTCATACAGCACCAGACGATCGACGCGCTCTGGATGCTCCGCAGCCAGCTTCATGGCGACCCAACCGCCCATCGACCAGCCGCCGACATCGGCATGCGACAGGTGCACGGCGTCCATGAAGGCGACCACTGTCTTCTCTTCCAGTGCGATGGAGTAGTCCACGTCAGGCTTCTGGCTGCGTCCATACCCCAACAGGTCGGGCGCGTAGACGTGAAACCCCTGCGCGGCGAGCAGCGGAATCAGCCGCGCCCAGTCTTCGCCACGCGAGCCTAGCCCGTGCAGCAGCAACAGCGGTACGCCGGCGCTGCCATCGGCTGGTGCGGCCTCCAGGTAGTGCAGCCGGTAGCCATCGACCTGGATGCTGTGGCCATTCACTCCCGCTCGCCACAGCTTCAGCCGCAGCAACTCATCATTCACCCACAGCGGATTGGTGTAAAACGTGATGCCCGCAGCGACGCACAACACCAACAGGACCCAGAACGTCCGCAGCACAACCTTCATCGAGCTAGCTCTCCGTTAAACGCAACGGCTTATCGTACTCTTCCCCAAAGACCGTGTGGCTGATCTCGAACCGGCCACCGAAGAATTTGTCCGGCCCCTTGAGGTGGCCAATGCCCAGCAGCGCCACGGTCCAGTAGCTCAGGGGCAGCTTCAGCACTTCGCGCACCTTGTCCTGCTCAAAGCCCTCCATGGGCGCGGTGTCGTAGCCCATTACCTCGGCCATCAGCATCATGTGGGTCACGGCGATCATGACCATCTTGTTCAGCCAGCCATTCAACTGGTCGTGGTTGAAGCCTGACAAAAACTTGGGCACGGTGGTGCGAGCCTGTGCCGCATAGCTGGGCGACATGCCCCCGGCCACGCCACGATCCAGGATGGCATCCAGGTCCAGCCGCCAGCTGTCCGCATCGCCGCACGCAACGATCACCGCAGAGGCCTCTTCCACCTTGGGCTGGTTGAAGCTGGCCGCGCGCAGACGCTTCTTCTGCTCCGGCGACTGCACCACAATAAAGCGCCACGGCTGCAGATTGTAGCCGCTGGGAGCACTCAAGCCTGCCTCCAGAATTCGCTTCAGATCCTCGGCCGGAATGGCAGCGCCGTCAAAGCTCGGCGTTGCACGTCGTCCGCCAATTGCTTCCGCTAAACTCTTCTCTCGCTTCGTCATCGTGCACAACCTTTTCTGGGAGGGTGTTGCGTTTCCTTACCGCCCAGATCGTCTGCTGGATCAGGGTGCGGCGTCATCTTCCGTGGTCTCTGCTGCTCTCGTGCGCCTCGTCAAGCGTTGGGTTCGTGGGCGTTGCTGCCCGTCTATGCTGCAGCGAAGACTCTCGCCAATCGTATCGGTCTCAAGGAAGATCCGTCATAGCCAGCTCGGTGGGATAAGGGCTTTGGCCGGCGGCATCGGCAAACACCCAGACTCCGTGGAATGCCTGTTTCAGCTCCGGATAGGCGGCAACCAGCGCGCGGATGGCCGCCACATTCCGCTTCTGCGCGGCAGCGCGATCGGCCACGCTGTCCGTCTTCAGGTGCACCAGCACGTCAATCTTCTCCTTGCCGAGCGAGTCATCTACGGCCAGACTGGTGAAGTGAAATTCGCTGCCATCGGCCGCTTTCACCACCAGCGGTGTCTCCGGAGTCACGCCGTCGGTGATCGCCGGTGGCGCGACCGCCACCTGCTCCGCCTGCAGCTTGTCATAGTGGGTGCTTTGGACGAAGTTGGCCGGGCGCAGCAACTGCTCCGCCTGCACATAGTAGAGCCACGCATTCCAGGGCTGCTTTTGCCCGGCGAAGGTACGCGCCGTAGTCCAGTACCACAGACCGTCGTGCCCAGCCGCCAGCAAGGGCCGCGGATAAAGTCCGGCCAGCAGCCAGCGTCCTTGCTCCTGACGCAGCAGCAGCGCCAGCCGCAGCGGCGAGTGGCCGCTACTGGTGACCAGCGCGAAGCTATACGTGCCGGGAGGCAACGATGGAATCAGAAAATCCGTCTCGGCAGCTGTCTGATTGAGCGTGCAGAAGAACTGCGCGTCCGGAGCGCTGCCATCCGCCGCACGCTTCAGACTGGTGCCATCCAGCAGGAAGACCTCATCGACGGTCAGCGACGCCCCGCTCAGCTTGGCTGCCGTCTCCCCAACCAGCGTCTGCACTGCGGCAAAGCTCTGGGTCAGCTCTGGAATGGCCGCAGACTGCAGCGCCGGAACGTCGTCCCGCTGCACCATGCCTGCAAACTGCGCTGCCGCTCCGGCCAGATCGCTGCGCTGCGCGGCGGTCATCTGTGACTGCGTCGTACACACCTCGGCAAACAACACGCCGGGCAGTACCCACGTCATCAGCAGCACCAGCAAGCCTCGCATCACACCTCTGCCTGTCGCCCCTGAGATCTAAAGACGACCACCCGTAGTCTAGTACAAACCCGGCCACCTCACGCGGTCCTGCCCGGTCCGCATTGATGTCGCCAAATCCTCAAGCACCGCCGACGCTGGTGCGCGGGCCAGCGCCATGGACGGTCGCCGGGTTAGACTGAGCTTGCCGATCGCAGCATGACCTCTGCCTGACGGTCGCGTCTTACGGCTATGCCCATGCGCGCCCCAGCCCGCCGAACCGCTCCGATGCTGCTCTGCAGCGTGGCGGTGCTGTGCTGCGGCGGCACGGCGATGGCCCAGAGCGTCTCGCGAGCCCAGGTGCCTGCCACACCGCCCACCACGACGACCTCGACCTCTGCTTCGACCTCGCCTGCCCCCCAGGCAGCCCCGCAGGCAGCCCACGTCCTCTATCAGCAACAGTTGCTCACCATTGAGGCCCGCAACTCCAGCCTGAACCAGACCCTGCGCGAGATCGCACGGCTCACCGGCCTGAAGATCACGGGCGGTGTACGGGAAGACGTGGTGTTCGGCAAGTACGGTCCCGGCCCGCTCGGCCAGGTGCTCTCGGCACTGCTGGAGGGAACAGGCTCGAACCTGATGCTGGTGCAGAGCGGCTCCGTTGCGGAGCTGGTGCTGACGCCGCGCACCGGTGGACCCACGCCGCCCAGCCCGTCGAGCTACGCGCCTGCGGAGCCGGTGCAGGAGCCAGCAACCATCCAGCCTCCAACGTCTTACGACGAGCCACACAGCCAGCCCGTCCCGCCTCCCGCGGCCAGCGCGGATGCCTCCCCGGCGCCGCCAGCCCCGGCGGAGCCCGCGTCGACCGACTCTGACAGCGCCAGCGGCACACGCACTCCCCAGCAGGTCTACCAGGAGCTGCTCAAGATGCAACAGGCAACGCAGCCGAAGACGCCGCAGTAGGCAGTTCGCCTCGCTCTACCCGTCTGTATTGTGGATGGGATGTGGATGGGATGTGGGTTCCGGGCCCGCTGTGGAGCCAAACTCCGGCTCAGGCCTGGGAAGGTCAGCCCTGGGCAACCTGGGTCTGCGCCATGCGGCTGGCGGTTCGCTCGGCGGCAACCTTCTGGGCGTGCATCCGGAAGACGGAGAACATCGCCAGGCAGACGCCATAGCCAACCAGCACTCCAGTGGCCAACGACGCCAGTACGGCTGCAACCAGCACAATCGACGAGTTCACAAGCATGTCCTTCCCGGCAAGTCAGCCAGGGTTTGTTGGTGCTCCCCGGTCCGCCCGGATGATGGTGGCAGCCATCAACCTTTCGCAGAGTACCATTCCTCCCTCGAATTTTGTTGTTGCTACTTCAGATTCACACCCAGCCCCCGCCTCCACCCCCCGGATGCCGTATCCTAGAGGCTTGCCTGCATCGGCAAAGTGTTCTGCTATGGCCATCACTCACATTACCGTTCGCGGAGCCCGCCAGCACAACCTGCGCAACGTCAACGTCTCCATCCCGCGCAACACGCTCACGGTGGTCACCGGGCTCTCCGGCTCCGGCAAATCCTCGCTGGCGTTTGACACCATCTACGCCGAGGGCCAGCGCCGCTATGTGGAGACGCTCTCCGCCTACGCGCGGCAGTTTCTGGACCAGATGGAGCGGCCGGACGTGGACGCCATCGACGGCCTCTCCCCGGCCATCTCGATTGAGCAGAAGACCACCTCGCGGTCGCCTCGTTCCACGGTCGGCACCATCACGGAGATCTACGACTACCTGCGCCTGCTGTACGCCTCGGTAGGCCAGCCACACTGCCCCAACTGCCACCGGCCCATCTCGCGCCAGTCGGCAGACCAGATTGTGGAGCGTATTGTGGCGCTGGCACCGGGAGAGCGCATCACCATCTACGCGCCCATCGTGCGCGGCCGCAAGGGCGAGTTCCGCGAAGAGCTGGAGTCTCTGGACAAGCAGGGCTTCCGCGCCCGCATCGATGGCGAAGTGACCGAGCTGACCGAGGGGCTGCGCCTGGAGAAGCGCAAAAACCACACCATCGAGGCCATCGTCGACCGCATCATTCTGAAGCCGGGGCCGGACGGCCGCCCGGATACGCGCCGGCTGGAGACCTCCGTAACGAAGGCGCTGCAGATGGCCAATGGACTGGTGCTCATCGGCATCCAGGGGGCGGACCGGCAGCAGGACGAGACGCTGTACTCGTCGTCGATGGCGTGTCCGGACTGTGGCATCAACGTACCCCGGCTGGAGCCGCGCAGCTTTTCGTTCAACTCCACCTACGGTGCCTGCCCGGAGTGCCATGGACTGGGCAGCATCTACGACTTTGACCCGGCCAAGACCATCACGGACTGGTCGAAGCCGCTGCTGGATGGCGCCATGGGACCGGGCTCCGGCTCAGCCTATCTGCTGCGCCTCATCAAGCTGGCGGCGGAGAAGTACAAGATCAACATCAAGGTGCCGTTTGAGCAGCTGACCCCAGAGCAGCAGAACCTGTTTCTCTACGGCCCGCCCCGCACAGAGGCCGCACGCACCGGGTTCCACGGCATCTTCGCCTACCTGCGGTCGAACCTGGAGGAGAGCAAGTCTGAGGGATACCGCGAGTACATGATGCAGTACATGTCTGCGACGCCGTGCCCGGCCTGCAAGGGCCAGCGGCTGCGGCCAGAGTCGCTGGCGGTCACCATTCCGGTAAGCGAGGCCAGCCTCTCCATTGCCGACTTCACCGGCCTCTCGCTGGAGCGCTCGCTGAAGGCCGCCCGCACCATGCACTTTGCCGGACGCGACCGCATCATCGCCGACCGGCTGCAGCGCGAGATCATCGAGCGGCTGGAGTTTCTGAACGCCGTGGGCCTGGGCTACCTGTCGCTGGCGCGCTCGGCAGCGACCCTCTCCGGCGGCGAGGGCCAGCGCATCCGTCTGGCGACGCAGATCGGCTCGCGACTGCGCGGCGTGCTCTACGTGCTGGATGAGCCCTCCATTGGCCTGCACCAGCGCGACAACCAGCGGCTGATCGCTGCGCTGGAGAACCTGCGCGACCTGGGCAACACCGTGCTGGTGGTGGAGCACGATGAGGACACCATCCGCAAGGCGGACTATGTGCTGGACCTGGGCCCTGGCGCCGGCAAGAACGGCGGTCACCTGATCGCTGATGGCACCCCGGAGCAGATCATGGCGAACCCGGCCTCGGTGACCGGGCAGTACCTCGCCGGCAAGATCGACATCGTCACCCGGCCCACGCCAGAGAAGGCACCCCGCCCGCTGACCGGCAACTGGATCACCGTGGAGGGCGCGCGCTCGCACAACCTGCGCAACCTGACGGTCCACTTCCCGCTCGGCGTCATGACCGTGGTCACCGGGGTATCAGGCTCCGGCAAGTCAACCCTGGTGAACGACATCTTGTACCGCACCCTGGCCCGGCACCTATACGGCTCGCGCGAGGAGCCCGGCGAGCACACGGCCGTGCGCGGCATCGACCAGCTCGACAAGGTCATTCAGATCGACCAGTCGCCCATTGGGCGCACGCCGCGCTCCAACCCGGCCACCTACACCGGCGTCTTCACGGCCATGCGCGACCTGTTCGCCATGCTGCCGGAGTCGCGGGAGCGCGGCTACAAGCCCGGACGCTTCTCCTTCAATGTGCAGGGCGGTCGATGCGAGGCCTGCCAGGGCGAAGGACAGCGCCGGATCGAGATGAACTTCCTGCCGGACGTCTACGTGCTGTGCGATGTATGTAACGGAAGGCGTTACAACCAGGAGACGCTCGCGGTACGCTTCAATGGCTACTCCATCGCCGACCTGCTGGACCTGGCCATCGAGGACGCGCTGCCGATCCTCAAGGACATTCCCTCGGTCAACGTCCGCCTGCAGACGCTGGTGGATGTGGGCCTCGGCTACATCCATCTGGGCCAGTCGGCCACCACGCTCTCTGGCGGCGAGGCCCAGCGGATGAAGCTGGCTCGCGAACTGAGCAAGCGCCAGACCGGTCGCACGCTGTACCTGCTGGACGAGCCCACCACCGGACTGCACTTTGACGATGTGCGCAAGCTGCTGGAGGTGCTGCACCGCCTGACCGACCTGGGCAACTCGATCATCATCATCGAGCACAACCTGGACATCATCCGCAACGCCGACTACGTGCTAGACCTGGGCCCGGAGGGTGGCGAAGGAGGCGGCAGCATTGTGGCGCATGGCACGCCGGAGCAGGTGGCCACTGTCGCGGGTTCCTACACTGGCGAGTTTCTTGCGCGCTACTACCAGCAGAACCCCACCGCGGCCTTTGCCCAGCGCAACGGCGTGAGCCACGCCGGACCGCAGATGTTCAGTGTCACCACACCGGCAGACCGTAAGAAAGACGCGAGCGGTAAGTTTGTGGCTCCTGAGAAGAAGACCGGTGTGCCGGTAGCCAGCCGCAGGAAGCCTCAAGAAGGCCAACCCACCCGCGAGAAAAAGTCCGCCAGCGGCAAGGCAGAGTCGGGTAAAGTCAAGAAGGCCAGGAAGCAGGCCTGAGACATGATCGGCAGCGAATCCTCCTCTCCGAAGCCGCAGCCAGTGCCATCGCAGGATGGTGCCTCGCCCGCGCCGACTGGCGCGCTCCAGTACTCCTCCGGAGAGCAGCCGGGCATCCCCGTGATTCGTCCGATCTTGCCGGAGGGCGAGGCCATTCTGCAGCCACCGCTGGACAACACCCCCAACGATGCTCCGCCGGAGCCACCGGCTCGCATCCCTCACCTGGGACACGCGTTGCTGTTTCTCGCCGCCACCGGAACGATTCTGATGTTCTCGCAGGTGGTGGTGCTGCTGGTGTTGCAGCGCGCCGGCGTCCATCCGCGCACGCCTCAGGCGATTCCGCCGGGCCTGTTGCTGTTCGCAGAGGCATTTACCTACGTGGCCAGCCTGGGTGTCGCGTGGATCGTCTTCCCGTTGTTGTGGGATCGCCCCTTCGCTGTGGGCCTGCAACTGAACCCGGCGGCGGCCTGGCGCAACCTGCTGCGGTTGATTCCCATCGGGCTTATCCTCTCCTACACCGTGCAGGCGATCTCGTCCGTGGTCACCATGCCGCGCACCATTCCCATGGACGACTTCTTCCGCACGCGCACCGACGTGTGGCTCATCACCGCATTTGGCACGTTGCTGGCGCCGTTGTTTGAGGAGGTCGTCTTCCGCGGGTTTCTCTTCCCGGCATTCGCGATTGCCTACGACTGGATCGCTCTGCCGCGCACACCGGCCGCCATCGCCACCTGGCAGTCCAACAATCGCCTCACTCCGGCGGCACTCGTCTTCTCCGCCGTGCTCTCCAGCATCTGCTTTGCTGCGCTGCATGGGCGGCAGGTGGCGTTTACCTGGCCGGTGTTGCTCATGCTGTTTGTGGTGTCTCTCTTCCTTACGCTCATCCGCTATCGACTGCGCTCGGTCGCAGCCTCGGCGGTGGTGCATGCCAGTTATAACTTTGCTGTCTTCCTCTCAGCGTTTATCGCCACCGGGGGCTATCGCCATCTGGAACGTATGACCCACTAGCGGCCACGGCATTGCGTGACCGCCCGTAGGGAGTGCAAACGGATTGGCTCGGCAGACCATGACGAACCAACTGGCTTCCCGCTCCGCGATCCGTCGCGAGGGGTGCCTGTCAGGCAGCTTCTGCGGGCATTACTTCAACGGATACACCTTCATATTCCGGAAGTAGACCTCTGCGCCCTCTGACTGGAAGAGGATCTTGCCCTCGGTCGGTGAAGGATCCGTCCCTTCGTTGACCAGCTTTCCATTGACATATTGCTTCACATCCTGGCCCTGCGTTACCAGTTCCAGCACGTTCCACTGCCCGTGCGGCTTCTCCACTTCGCCCACCGGGTCGCGGAAGCCGACCACATTCTGCGAAAGCCCTTTGCCAAAGCGGTCGATCTTGGACGCACCACCCGCCGGGCCGGTCACCCGATGACCGTCTTTCCCGGTCAAGGCCGCGCCGTCTGTCATCCAGAAGTCCCCCGTGCCGCCCTCCATAATCTGAAACTCCAGCGACCGGGGCCAAACCTTCTGGTCACCCTGAATGTTGTACAGAATGCCGCTATCGCGAGCCTTGCCCTCACGGCTGCCGTAGGTCCCTTCGCCCCATTTGAACTCGGCCCGCAGATAGAAGTTATGGAACGACTGCCGGGTAATCAGATATCCCATCTCCTTGCCTGAGACATGGATGACGCCGTGCTCCACCTGGAAGACGTGTTCCGGGTCAGAGTTGAGGCCTCTGCCGGTCAAAAACGAGTCAAAGCTCGATAGATCCTTGCCGTTGAACAGCACGATCGCGCGCTGGTGGGGCAGAATCTCTCCCTTGGGCACCTGACTTGTGGCCGACGGCACAGCACACCCGATCACCAGCATCCATACCAACAACTTCCAGCAGGAAACTTCACAACGCGGCATACCCGTTCGCTCTCCTTGCGATTGTTTGTCTGTTGTGCGCCACGTACGCGCGACGGAAAAATAGCTCGCCAGCATCATAGATCGAATTCGTTGCCCTGTGCTGCGGCGCGGTGATCCTCTAAAATTGAGACTCAGCCATGACGAATGAGATCAACACCGAAAGCCGCACCGCGCTCCTCAACCTGATTGCGACCCACTCCTTCAAGCTCGGCGACTTTACCCTCGCCAGTGGTGCCCGCAGTGACTATTACATTGACTGTCGCACCACGACGCTGCACGCCGAAGGCGGCCGCCTGTCCGGGCTGGTCTTTTACGAGATGCTGCAGCAGTTGCCCGACGCCGCCAACGTGCGCGCCGTCGGTGGCCTGACGATGGGCGCCGATCCGCTGGTCTCCAACACCGCCTCTGCCAGTGCCTGGGCGTTGGCAGAGTACGCCGAGATCCGCGAACTGGCCGCTGACCTGGAACTGGAGCCCGATGCCGACGAGGCAGCTCCGCAGCTGATTCATGGCTTTCTGGTACGCAAAGCGGAGAAGGCGCACGGCACAGGCCGTCGCATTGAGGGCTTTCTGCAGCCCGGCGCGCACGTCGTTATTGTGGATGACGTCTGCACCACAGGCGGCTCAACGATTACCGCGATTGAGGCCACCCGCGAGGCCGGCATGGTGGTAGCCGGTGTGCTCTGCCTGGTGGACCGCGAGCAGGGTGGCCGCGCCAACATCGAAGCCGCCGTTCCCGGCGTGCCGTTTCTGGCGGCTTTCACTGCCGGCGACGTTCGCAGGGCACACCTTGCGCTGAAGAAATAGTCCCACCCGAGATCTGCACTGCGCCACGACAGCCCGCAGCGGGTGAGCGTGCGCGATAAACTGGAGATACGATGATTCCTACCCTTGAATGGCTCCCTGAAGGTATCAACTTCCTCGATCAGACCAAACTGCCGCTGGAAGAGACGTACGTGCTGGCGACCGACTATAAGCAGGTTGCGACCGTGATTCGCGACATGATTGTGCGCGGTGCACCTGCGATCGGAGTGTCGGCAGCCATGGGCATGGCCATCGGCATCGAGCGCAGTACGGCCACCAACCTGGCCGACCTGACGGCGGAGGTGGCCGTCATTGCGCAGACCCTGGCTGAGACGCGGCCCACAGCGGTCAACCTGTTCTGGGGCATCGACGAAGTCCGCAACCTGTACAACGAGCTGGCGGCGAAGAACACGCCTATCCCGGAGATTAAGGCCGCTGTCGTTGCGAAATCGCAGCGCATGTACGACGAGGACATTGCCGCGTGCAAGGCGCTGGGCGCGCACGGTGCCGCCCTGATGCCCAGGCAGGGCACGGTGCTGACCCATTGCAACGCCGGAGCCCTGGCCACCTGTGGTTATGGCACAGCGCTCGGCGTCATCCGCGCAGCCATTGAAGCGGGTCACCAGATCGATGTGCTGGCCGACGAGACTCGTCCCTTTCTGCAGGGGGCTCGCCTCACCGCCTGGGAGCTGATGAAGGACAATATTCCCACCACGGTGCTGTGCGACAACATGGCAGCGCACCTGATGTCGAAGGGTCGCATTCAGGCCGTGGTTGTAGGCGCAGATCGTATCGCAGCCAACGGCGATGCCGCCAACAAGATCGGCACCTACGGTGTTGCGATTCTGGCGAAGGAGTTCGGCATCCCGTTCTACGTGGCCGCGCCCTGGTCCACGATTGACCTGGCGACTGCCTCCGGCGACCTGATTCCGATCGAGCAGCGCTCGGCCCGCGAGGTGACCCACTCAAACGGCCGCCAGATGACCCCGGACGGAGTCGGCATTGAGAATCCCGCCTTTGACGTGACGCCGGCGAAGTACATTGCCGGAATCATTACCGAGCGTGGCGTACTCACCGCACCGTACACGCAGTCGATTGCGCAGATGGCCGAGGCGGCGGCCGCCATCGCTTAGCCCTCTGGCCAGGCGCCGCGTCCAGCCATGCGACGCAGCGCCCTGGCCCCATGCAGCAGCAGGCGGGTGGCGCTCCCATGCAGGTTGCGCCTATGCTCGAGGAGTACCGTGGTGTTCGACTTCCTCAATCCGTACAAGCGCTCTCTGGTGCGCGGCAATCTGATCGTGGTGTTCAGCCTCGCCGTCTCGCTGCCCATGGCGCACTTCCCTGAGAATCAGGCCAACCCGCTGCTCGTCATACCGACACTGCTTGCCTGCATCGGTACGGCAGACACGGTACGCTGCATGCGTCGCCGCTGGGACTGGTACCACGCCGGGGTGATCCTGTGTGTCTACATGGACATCATGGTGCTGAGCATCGTCCTTTTCTTTTTGCTTTACCCCTATGCGGACTGGTTGAACATTCACCATTAGCCCAGGCCGGCGGGTGATCCGCTCATCGAAACGCTATCCAGCTGCGGTATGATGTGTGCGCACCACGATGTACAGGGGCAGTGCAGCAATCCATCTCACTCCGGGAGAGTTCTCTTGATCAAAGGCTTTCGTGACTTCATCCTTCGCGGTAACGTGCTCGATCTGGCCGTTGCTGTCATCATCGGTGCGGCCTTCAGCGCAATCGTCAACTCGCTGGTCAAAGACATCATTACGCCGCTGATCGCAGCCGTCGTCGGCAAGCCGGACTTCTCGGCGCTGGTCCTGCACCTGAACGGTGGCGTGGTGACGTATGGCAACTTCCTGAACGCGGTGGTCTCGTTCCTGATGTTGGCGGCCGTGGTGTACTTCTTTATCGTTGCGCCGGCAAACGCGCTGATGGCCAAGATGAGCAAGCCTGCACCTGCGGCGGAGCCCACCACCAAGGCCTGCCCGCAGTGCCTCAGCGAGATTCCACTCGCTGCCAGCCGTTGCAAGGCCTGCGGCCAGCCGGTCTAGTCCAACGGGTGCTGCGGTACTCCACCGGCAGAGGCGGGCATGGCGCTCGCCTCTGTCTCGTTTGCACGGGCTGCAGACTGCGGTACCCTGAACGAGGTTGCTACTCTTTTCCTCCACGGGGACCCCACCATTGATGTTGCGGCGACTTTGTCTCAACGCAGCCGCCGGGCTGCTGCTGCCTGCCCTGCTCTTTGCACAGCAGTCGGCCTCTGCTCCGCAAAACATTCTTGGCTTTCGCGATTACACGACGGAGCAATCCCGCTGGGATGCCGCCTTCCTGGCCGTGCCCAGTCCCCAGCGCGCCGCAGAGCATCTGCGCATCCTGACCGCGGCACCGCACTGGGCCAGCTCTCCTGAGGACTATCAGACCGCACTGTATGTCGCCTCGCAGTTTCGCGCCGACGGACTTCAGACGGAGATCGTGCCCTATCGGGTCTACATGAATCTGCCTCGAAAGATCGTGATCGAGGCCTTTGACAGCGCCGGCAAACGCATTCTGAACGGGCCGACGCCAGAGCACGTGGACCCGACAGCCTACGGTGGCGACTCCTTCCAGAGTGATTCCCGCATCCTGCCTGCCTTCAACGGCGGCTCGCCCTCCGGCGACGTCACAGCCCAGGTGGTCTACGCCAACTACGGCACGCAGGAGGACTTCGAGAAGCTGGCCAGCCTCGGCATCTCCGTCCGCGACCGCATCGTGCTGGTTCGTTACGGAGCCAACTTTCGCGGCATCAAGGCGTATATCGCAGAGCACTACGGAGCCCGGGGCGTCTTGATCTACTCCGACCCCGCCGACGACGGATTCTTTCGCGGCGACGTGTACCCGAAGGGACCGTTCCGGCCAGAGACTGCCGTGCAGCGTGGTGCCGTGCAGTTTCTACCCATCTACTCCGGCGACCCGGAGACACCGGGAGTCGCGTCGGTACCATCGCTGCCTGCGAACAGGCGAATCTCAGCCAGTCATTTGCAGGCGAACCTGCCCGCGATTCCGGTCAATCCATTGTCATGGCACGACGCGGAGCCGATCTTGCGCGCGCTGAGCGGTGCCACCTCGCCGCCAGAGTGGCAGGGAGCGCTGCCCTTCACCTATCACATCGGGCCCGGCCCCGTAACCGTCCACATGCATCTGGAGCAGGAGTATGCCCTGCGCACCATCTGGGACGTTGTGGGAACAATACCGGGCAGCGCCGAGCCGCAAGCGCAGATCATCGTGGGCAATCATCGCGACGCCTGGGTCTACGGGGCCGTGGACCCCAGCTCGGGCACGGCAGCGATGCTGGAGGCAGCGCGCGGCGTGGGCCAGTTGTTGCACCTGGGCTGGCGCCCCCGTCGCAGCATCGTCTTCGCCTCCTGGGACGCGGAGGAAGAGGGCCTGATCGGCTCCACCGAGTGGGCTGAGCAACATGCCGCGCAGATGGGCAACACGATTGCCTACCTCAATACCGATACCACTGTGCAGGGCAAAGAGTTCGCCGCTGCCGCGGTGCCCTCGCTCAGCCAGTTCCTGCGGCAGGTCACGCAACTTGTACCCAGTCCGGCAGGGGGTACGGTCTTTGACCAGTGGCAGCGAGACAGTGCTGCAAAGGGCAAGACTGAGGATGGCGGCCAGCCCAACCTGACCAATCTGGGCTCCGGCTCGGACTACACGCCATTTCTGCAACATCTCGGCGTTCCGTCCACTGACATCTCGTCGGAGGGGCCCTATGGGGTCTACCACTCCGTCTTCGACAACTACAACTGGTTCGTGCGGTTCGCGGACCCCACCTTTGTGTATGAGCAGCAGCAGGCCCGCATCCTGGGGCTGGAGGCGCTCCACCTGGCCTCGGCCGACGTGCTGCCGTTCGACGAGGTGAACTACGCCAATCACATCCGGAGCGCACTGCAACAGGCCCGGCAGGACGCTGCCCGGCACAACCTGGCGCTGGACCTGGGCCCGGCCCTGACTGCGGCAGACCGCATGCTGGCCGCCAGCCTGCGCACCAACGCGCTGGAGGAGCACCCGCCAGCCGATGCCACCGCGCTGAACCATGCCCTGCGCCAGGTGGAGACCGACCTGCTGGCACCCCAGGGCCTCCCCAATCGTCCCTGGTACCGCCACACCATCTTCGCGCCGGGTGAGTTCACCGGCTACGCCGCCGTGGTGTTGCCGGGTGTGACCGAGGCGATTGACGCCGGGGACCAGCAGCGGGCGCAGGCCCAGGTGGCTGTGCTGGCCGCAGCGCTGCAGCGCGCGGCGGCCACGCTGGAGTCAGCGGTTGCGGAGCCGGCCTGCAACTGCCCGCGCCGCACCGGGACTCTTCCTCGATCCTCCCACTAAAGTGGTAGAGCCTTCGCACGAAGTGCTATGTTGCTCGCGCCAGATCCAGTCGATGATGGCTTCATTCAGACGGCAGTCGCGCCGCCCAAAGGAGCTGTCCCATGGTTCATGATCTTGTTCTCGCAATGGTATTTCTCGGTATGATTCTCGCTCCTGCACTGATCGCCATGCGCTCCGGCAAGGAAGAGAAGGAGCCCTCGTAGTCGAGGGCTGAACCCTGCACGCGCCTACGCCCGGAGCTCTCCCCACTCCCCGCGCAGGCCCTGAAGACCGCGTTACCTGCCTTTCGTTCTCCGGTCACTCTAGAGATCTCTCTCCGCACCTTTAACCGCAGCACGCTGTCCCGCAGCAAATCGCCGCAGTCCCCCACTCTCCCAGTAAAAAGGCCGCATCCCTTCCGGGTGCGGCCCTTGTCTTGATGCAGGACGGTTGGTAGCGTGGCTTCCGGTTAGGACCGCAGCGCCATCTGCTCGGTCACAATCTGGGTCAAGTCCGGCTTCTTCAGGCCGTGCTCGCGCTCGTTGAACTCATCCACCTTGCTCGACCAGTTCATGCTGCAGAACTTCGGACCACACATGCTGCAGAAGGCGGCTTCCTTGTAGTAGTCGTCCGGCAGGGTCTCATCGTGCATGCTGCGCGCGGTCTCCGGGTCCAGGCTCAAGGCAAACTGCTTGTCCCAGTCAAAGGTGTAGCGCGCATGGCTGATGGCGTCGTCGCGATCGCGCGCGCCGGGGCGATGGCGGGCGATATCGGCCGCGTGGGCTGCGATCTTGTACGCGATAATGCCGTCCTTCACGTCCTTTTCGTTCGGCAGGCCCAGGTGCTCCTTGGGGGTGACGTAGCAGAGCATTGCCGCGCCATGCCAGCCGATCATCGCCGCGCCGATGGCCGAGGTAATGTGGTCGTAGCCGGGCGCAATATCGGTGACCAGCGGGCCCAGCACATAGAACGGGGCGCCGTCGCAGAGCTCGACCTCCTTGTCCACCTGCTCCTTGATCTTGTCCATGGGCACGTGGCCGGGGCCTTCAATCATCACCTGCACGTCCTGCTTCCAGGCCTCGCGGGTCAGCTCGCCCAGTGTCTTCAGCTCGGCAAACTGGGCAGCGTCACTGGCATCGGCCACGCAGCCGGGGCGCAGGCCGTCGCCCAGGGAGTAGCTGACGTCATACTTGGCCATAACCTTCGTGATGCGGTCAAAGTGCTCGTACAGGAAGTTCTGCTTGTGGTTCGCAGTCATCCACTGCGCCATGATGGAGCCGCCACGGCTGACGATGCCGGTGATGCGCTTGGACACCATGGGAATGTACTGGATGAGCACGCCGGCGTGAATGGTGAAGTAATCGACGCCCTGCTGGGCCTGCTCCTCGATGACCTCAAGATAGAGGTCGATGTTCAGGTCTTCCACGCGCTTCACGCGGCTGAGCGCCTCATACAACGGCACGGTGCCGATGGGCACGGGCGAGTGACGCAGGATGGCCTCGCGAATCATCGGGATGTCGCCGCCGGTGGAGAGGTCCATCACGGTGTCTGCGCCGTAGTGCACTGCCGTGTGCAGCTTGCGCAGCTCTTCGTCGACGTCGGAGACCAGCGCAGAGTTGCCGATATTGGCGTTGATCTTGCACAGCGAGTTGACGCCGATGGCCATCGGCTCCAGCTCCACATGGTTGATGTTGGCCGGGATAATCATGGTGCCCTTGGCGACTTCGCTGCGGATGAACTCGGCGGTCACCTTCTCGCGCTGGGCGACGAAAGCCATCTCCTCGGTGATCAGCCCCTTGCGCGCAAAGTGCATCTGCGACATGTTGGTGTCGCCCGTGCGCTCGGCCTCGGCTTTGCGTTTCACGATCCACTCCGCACGTCCCGTCGGGACGGAATAGCCGTTACCGTTCGCGCGTGCGCCGTTGCCGTTTGCCGATCCGTTGCTGCCATTCTGGCTCATAATTCTTGGCCCTCGTCTTTCCTGTGCAGGTATGCCTCTGAGTATACGACGCAAACGGCACGATCTGCGGTGTCCGGTACTCGGCTGCAGCCCTACCAAAAGACCTCGGAAAGCCGTAGACTTAAGGGCGAGGCAACTATGGCAAATCCGCTGCACTCCCCGTCGAAGAGCCCCGTCAAGATCATTCTGGCAACGGTTGTGATCCTGGCGACGGTAGCGTGGCTGGCGCTGACCGGCGTCCGCGACAACAAGAGCTACTACGTCACGATCAGCGAGTTGCAGGCCATGGGCAGCAAGGCCTACGTGCGGCACCTGCGGGTAGCCGGCAACGTGGCCCCGGGCAGCATTCATCGCTCCGGCACCAGCGCCACCTTCCAACTGCTGGAGCAGGGCAAGACCCTGACCGTCGCCTACCAGGGCACCGAGCCACCGCCAGACACCTTCAAGGATGGCTCGCAGGCGCTGGCCATTGGCACCTACAGCCGCGACGGCGTCTTCCACGCCACCGAACTGCAGGCCAAGTGCGCCTCCAAGTACGCCCCGGCCAACGGTGCCGCTGGAGCCCCCACCAACACGGCAGCAGCCACCACGCCGCAGCAGCCCTAGCTGCGGCTCGCAGCCCACGCATGACGCAGACGACCGCAGTCCAGTCCGCCGTCCTTACCCCTGCCGCTGAGCTGGTCTCCGCCTCGCGGCTGTTCGGCAGTTTTGCCGCGCTGCGTAATGTCACGGCCAGCTTCCCGGCCGGCTCCTGCACGGTGATTCTGGGGGAGAACGGCGCAGGCAAGTCAACCCTGCTTCGTATGCTGGCGGGGCTGATCACGCCCACCCGCGGCACAGTCCAGGTGCTGGGCCAGACGCCGCAACAGAGCCGTGGCCGCGTCGCCTATATGAGCCACGCGCCGATGGTCTACGAAGAGCTGACGGCGATGGAGAATCTGCTCTACTTTCAGTCGCTGCAGGGCCCCGGCTGCGCCTGTCACGGAAGTCCGGAGATGGCGCTGCGCGCTGTGGGCCTGGACCCTCACCTGACCCGCACCGTAGGCCAGTACTCGCAGGGCATGCGGCAGCGGGTCTCTCTGGCCAGGGTGCTGCAGACCGATCCTGAGCTGCTGCTGCTGGACGAGCCCTTCTCCAACCTCGACGTCAGCTCTGCCGCACAGATGGTGGAGCTGTTGGCCGACTTCCGCACCTGGCCCGTCGCCGGCGGTGGCCAGCGCACCATTCTTCTGACCACCCACCAGCACCACCTGGCCGAGTCGCTGGCCGACCGCACCCTGACCATGCAGCACGGCAGCATCGCATCCGTGACGACCCGGGAGCCCGCTGCCTGATGCCCGCCCCTAAGCCCTCCAAGACGAACGCGGCCCGCCTGCTGGACTCGCTCGGCATTGCGTATGAGATGCGCGCCTACGAAGTGGATCCCAACGATCTGACGGCGATCTCCGTCGCCCGCAAGATTGGCCTGCCGCCGGAGCAGGTCTTCAAGACGCTGCTGGCAGCGGCTCATGGCCTGGCCACTGCCAGCCACCTGTTTGCCGTTGTCCCGGGCGATGCCGAGCTGGACCTGAAGAAGCTCGCAGCCGCCGCCGGTGCACGCAAAGCAGAGCTGGCGTCGCTCAAAGAGGTGGAGCCGCTGACCGGTTATCTCCGCGGCGGCGTCACGGTCATGGCGGCACGCAAGCCCTTCCCAGCCTTTGCCGACGAGACCATCGAACTGTTCGACGTCATCTCCATCTCCGGCGGGCTGCGCGGCCTGCAACTGCTGCTGGCTCCGGCCGACTACCTGCGCGTCACCGCCGCCACATCGGCCGACCTGACCAGGGAGCTGGCCCGCCCATGATCTACCTGCGCCAGGTGCTGGCTCACCTTCGTAAGGATCTGCGGCTGGAGTGGCGCTCACGCGACTCCATCAACGGCATGCTGTTCTTTTCGCTGCTGGTGGTGGTGGTCTACTCTCTGGCCTTTGACCCCACGGGCTACCCCACCACCACTCGCCAGATCAGTGGCGGCGTGCTGTGGGTGTCCATCCTGTTTGCCTCGGTCAGCGCACTCAACCAGGCGTGGACGCGTGAGCAACGCAACCAGGTGCTGGACGCGCACCGCATGGCCGCCGCCCCGGCCTCGGCACTGTTCCTGGGCAAGGCGCTGGCGAACTTTTTGTTTGTTACTGCCGTGGAGCTGGTCCTGGCACCCATCTTTGTGGTGTTCTTCAACCTGCATCCGCTGGGCCAGACCTCGCTGCTGCTGCTCATTCTGCCGCTGGGCACCTGGGCGCTGGTGCTGAACGGCACGTTTTTTGCGGCTCTGGGTCTGCGCGCGCGCAACCGCGAGTTGCTGCTGCCGCTCATCCTGTTCCCGATTGCTATTCCGTCGCTCCTCGCCATGATCCAGGCGACGACAGCGGTGCTGACCGGCGACGATATGCTGAATCCGTTGCTTTGGATCCAGATGCTGGCCGGCTATGACATCATCTTTACGATCATCTGCCTGCTCCTGTTTGACACTGTGCTGCACGCCGAGTAGGCGTCCCCAGCGATGCTCCACCTCCCTGCCCGGATGGTCCTGTTTTGCAACCGAATCGCGGCCTGGCCGCCGACTGAAAGTCCATTGCAGTAAACTGGAGGTGTCTATGCAGCCGCTTTCTCGTACAACCCGGATCGTTGGCGCACTTTGGCTGGCGGTGACTCTCGCCGTCATGGCGCAAGGCTTTCGCGAAGCTATCTTCCTGACCCCGGCCGACGCCGCCCAGGGCGATGTAGGACGCATCTTCTACTACCACGTCCCCATCGCGATGCTCAGCCTGCTGTTTCCGTACGTCAACTTCGCCGCCTCGCTGGCCTTCCTGTTCTGGCGAACGCGGAACCCGCTGCGTGCGCTTACCAGCGATGCGCTGGCGCTGGCATCGGCCGAGGTCACCATCGCGTACACCAGCATCTGCCTCATCACAGGGTCCATCTGGGGGCGCGCTGCGTGGGGCATCTGGTGGACGTGGGACGAGCGCCTGACCAGCGAACTGATCCTGTGCCTCATCTATATCGCCTACGTCATGCTGCGGCGCTTCTCTGCCACAGGCCAGACGCAGACCCTGGCGGCCGTGCTCTCCGTCTTTGCCGCTGTTGATGTGCCGATTGTGTACATGTCCATCCGCTGGTGGCGTACGCAGCACCCTGCTCCGGTGTTTGGCGGCGGACCAGACTCCGGCATGGACAAGTCCATGCTGCCGGCCTTCTTCTGGAATCTGGCCACCTGGACCCTGTGGGGACTGTTCCTGCTCACGGCGCGCTTCCTGCTGGAGCGTCGCAACCAGATGACGGAGCAGGACGAGGCGCTCCGTGCGATCGAAGCTTCCCTGGAGATCTCGCAATGACCTGGCACTCGTTTCTAAGCTTCGACACCCTGGAGAGCCGTCACCTGCTGGCCTCCTACGCGGTAGTCTTCCTCATCCAGTTTGGCTTTCTGGCCCGCATCGTCCTTGGCTGGCTGCGCTCTGGCGCGCCACGCCCCTAGCCGCCTGCCTATGTCCATGCCCAGCGCCGATGCGCGCCTGAACCCGGCTTGCCGCGCGGCGGCAGAGCCCAGTAGACTCGCAACCGTGACCCGATGCCGCCGTACGCTCTTTGCCGCAACCTCTGCGGCCCTGCTCGCCCTGACTGCGGGCTGCCACCGCAACCGCTTCCCGGATGTGCCCGCCGGGTACCGTGAGTTCGCGTATGTGACCAACGGCACCTCGAATACCGTGAGCGTGCTCGACCTGGTGTACCTGCGTGCCGACCGCACCCTGGCGGTGGGCAACAGCCCCACGGGCATCGCTGCCAACCCGGTGCGCGATGAGGTGTACGCGGTCAACACCGGCAGCGGCACTGTCTCCGTGATCGACACCGACCGCAATCAGGTGGTTGCCACCATCCCTGTGCATCGCCAGCCGTACTTCATCGCCGTGGAGCCGACGGGCCATCGCGCCTACGTCGCCAACTCCGGCTCCAACAACGTGAGCGTCCTTGACCTGGACAAGCGGCGCGAGATCGCGGTCGCCGGCACCGGTGAGCAGCCCGGCCTGGCCGTCCTTGCCCCGGACATGCGTTCGCTGGTCGTGACCAATCGCGGAAGTGGCAGTGTCTCCATCTTTGCGGTGGCTGCGCCTGACGCCCCGGGCCCGGTGCTCGCGCTGCGCTCGGTCTACTCCGGCTGCCCCGGAGCCACGCATGCAGTCATCCTGAAGGACTCATCCAAGGCATTCGTAGCCTGCTCCGGCGGCCACCAGGTGATGGCGATCAGCCTGGCCGCAGCACCGGGCTCCTGGGCGCTGCGACAGGACGCAACCCAGGCCAACGATCACCTGCTGGCGCTGCTCGACGTCGGCCAGACGCCGATCCACCTGGCACTGAAGCCGGATAGCGGAGAGATCTTCGTCTCCAACTTCGGCTCCGATAGCGTCTCTGAGCTCTCGACCTGGACCAACGAGGTCAGCAGCACGTACACCATCGCCAGCAAGCCGGTGCAAGGGATTGTGGCCGAGGACAATAGCTCGTTGTACCTCTCCAACTTTGGAGCCGATACGCTCGGCCTGTGGAGTATCGACGACGGGCGCCTGGTGGCCAGCCTGCACACCGGCTCTGCGCCAGACGCGCTGGCCTTCTCGGCAGATCAGCACCTGCTGCTGGTCGCGGATGCCCACTCGGGCGACGTGAGTGTCATCCGCACGCAGGGCAACCCCGGCCCGGCACTGTTCACGCTGTTGCCTGCCGGCGGTTCTCCCAATGCCATCGCGGTGAAGGCGATGTCTGGCCGCTGACTACAGTTGACGCGCCAGCACCAGAGTGATGTCGTCCGGCTGCTCGGCCGCGCCGATCCAGTGATCAAGCGCGAGCATCACCTGGGCTGAGATGACCTCCAGCGGCTGGTCCTGGAAGCGGCGAACTACCTCCAGCAGGCGCTCCTCGCCAAACTCGCCAAAGTCATTCTCCGGCTCGGTCACGCCATCGGAGTAGGCGATCAGGATGTCGCCGGGGCGCAGCTCGACGTGCCCCTCGTCGTACATCATGCCGTCCATCAGCCCTACCACGGTGCCTCCGCACTCCAGCCGACGTACCGTGCCATCCAGGCTCAGCAGCAGGGGTGGCAGCTGCCCGGCGTTGGAGTAGGTCAGCACGGCGCTCGCCGCATCATAGTGCCCCAGAAAGAGCGTGGCGTACTTCTCCGGCTGCGTGCTGCGGTACAAGTGGCGATTCAGCAGCGCCAGAATGCGGCCCGGCGACTCAAAGAGTGTGTCGCACTCCGGCCCGTAGGTGGTGCGGCCATTGCCCAGCCCGGCCAGCATGGACTCGCTATAGACCAGTTCCTCGCTGGCAAAGCGGTAGGCGCGCACGGCAGAGTGCAACGTGGCCATCAGCAGCGCGGCAGAGATGCCCTTGCCGCTGATGTCGCCCAGTGCGATTCCGACTCCGGTCTCGCTGCGGCTGGGCCTGCCGTCGTGAGCCTCTTCGTGGAAGACGAGGAAGTCGTAGTAGTCGCCGCTTACCGTGCGCGCAGGCCGACAGACGCCGTGCAGATCCAGCCGGGGCAGGTTGTGCGCCAGACGCGGAAACAGATTCGCCTGCACCTCCTGCGCAATCGCCAACTCGCTCTGCAGCCGTTCCTTCTCCTTCTGCTCCAGCATCAGCCGTTGCAGCGAGCCTGTCATCCGATTGAAGGAGCGGCTCAGCTCGGCTAGCTGGTCGTTGCGCGTTACACCGATGCGATAGGTAAAGTCCCCGTGATCGATCTGCTGCGTGGCAGCGTAGAGGTCCGCGACGGACGCGGTGATCGAGCGGCTGACGCGAATCGCCATCCACAAGGCAACGGCCTCGATAAGCGCAAAGACGATGCAGAGCACTACCAGGCCAGTTCGAATCGTGTCCGTAATGACGCCGCCCAGCGAGGCGCCGAAGAGTTGCCGGTAGAGCAACGAGGGGCGCGAGTTCACCTCAATCAGCACGTTATCCGGCTGGCCGGTGTCCCAGTTCGTGATGGTAGTGGTGGAGACAAACGAGACGCGCAGGTCTGCCAGGTTGACGGCGCGGGGCTCGACACCACCGCGCACAAAGCTGCGACGCGCCTCCGCGGCGGTCATGGGCTTGGGCTTCTCGGCTACTGATCCGCTCTGCAGCTGACTCTGTTGCTTCCCGCTGGCCGTGCTCGCCGTAACCGGCAGCACCCCGGCCGAGCCCAGGCCATCCGCAACCAGGTTCATCAGCTGGGTATCCACCTGCAGGCTGGTCATCAGGGTGAACGTTCGACCGTCGTTGAGCCTGCGCTGCTGTATGGTCACCAGGAACAGATCGCCGTGATCGAAGACCAGGCCATCGAAGTCGCCCTGGGGCAGACGCATCGCCCAGGGCGGCAGGCCGAAGGGGGTCTTGCCGCCCGGCGGGTTGAAGTCGCGCATGTCCGCAGGCACGCCGTTGACGAAGGCCTGCATGCGGTGTGGCAGCTTCAGGCGCTGTTCATCCGCGCCGGCAGTGTTGGCGGCGTTGTCGCGCGAGTCTACGATGCGGGGCGGCAGCCGGTTCTCGATCAGCGCAATGCCCAGGCCGGTGCGATGCAGATTCTCCGCATCCATCTGCGCCAGCTCGGCATGCAGACGTGAATCCACCAGGTGAATGGCAAACTGCCCGGCCGCGATATAGGCCGAGATGAGCACGAGGGTGACCACCAGCACGACGGGCGCAGCACCAATCAGCAGATAGGTCACCACCAGTTTGTTGCGCAGACTCCAAAGCATATGACGGCGCACCAGCTGAATGGCCAGGCCGCAGAGCATGCCCGCCAGAGCCACCACGGCAAATACCAGCAGCACGCTGCTGAAGCCGCCCAACGGACCAGGCACGCGTTTGAGGCCCCAGAGCAAGGCGCTCCACAGGCTGAGCCACAGCACACCACCGGCCAGGCCGGTAGGCATACGCAGCTGTCGCAGTTTGTCCTGCCAGGTAACCATTCCCAGTTGCCCGCCCCTTTACCGAGCCTGCCCTGCCACTGCGTCGGACGCCTCTGCTGCCCTCGCCAGTCGCAGCGTGTAGCGCGTGGCAGAGACGTGCGCCCCGGCAAGCAGCAGCAGGCCAGAGACAAACGCCCACATCATCAGGCCAATGGAGATGTAGAACGGTCCATAGACTGACTGCAGATCCAGCAGGGGCAGCACCAGCATATACAGATATTTCGCCGCCTCCCACAAGATACCGACAAAGATCGCCGTTGGCAGCACGGCAAGCGCCGGAATTCTACGATGGGGCAAAACCCAGTAGATGAGAAAGAACAGCGAGATGCTGGATAGGCCGGCAAAGAAACGCATGGCGAAGTGCGAGAAAAAGGCAAAGACCAGACCACTGGTGTGCCCAAAGAAGAGCAGCGTGAGCAGGGACTGCTGCACCGCCGTCAGGGCGACCGAGGCCATTGCCAACCCACCCACGGCAAAGGCCAGGCCCAGCGACACGATCTGGTTGCGCAGGTAGGTACGATTCTTCGGCACGCCCCACACCGCGTTCAGAGCAACCTCCAGAGGCAGAAAGACACCCGAGGAGCTGATGAGCAGCATCACCAGCGAGAGCAGCTGGGTGCTCTTATGCGGATGCGCCAGCAACTGCATGTTGCGCATCACGAAGTCCTGCCCGATGGGCAGAAAGCTGCGCATCATCTCCGCCACTACGCCCTCCATCGCCGAGGAGTGCAGCAGCCTGCGACACAGGGTAAGCAGCAACACAATGAACGGGAACAGCGAGAGGATGGCGTTGGCCGCCACGCTGAACGCGTAGGTATGCACCTCGGTCTGCATCATGTAGGCGAGCAGCGCACGCATCTGGCCGCCCACACTGCCATCCGACACCGCAGGCAGCTCGGCCAGCGGCCGCGGGGACTCGCTCTCTTCGCTCTGGGGTAGATTCGCGTCAGGGGTAAGGTGCAACATCGCTGCCTTTCTGCCTTCGGGTCGTCCGGACCTGCAACCGACGGCCACCGCACAGGAGCCTCGGAGGTGCACTTCACCCCGCACACTTGCCGCACACCTGGGGCCTCGGCGCCAGCCAACGCGCTCCTTGCCGCTGGCTACGACGATCTCCTCTGATGCTAGCAGCCCGTGGTCGCTACGGGGTCGCAGTCGCTGGCAGCCGGGCCAGGGCCCAGGCAGCGGCCTCGGCCAGCACCGGGTCCTGGCCAGCGGCCCACGCCTGCAGTTGCGCGGTGTACTGCGGCAGTCCGCTGTTGCCCATGGCGATGGCCACGTTGCGCAGCAATCGACTGCGGCGCGTGCGCTCCAGCGGAGAGCCGCGAAACCAGCGGCGAAAGGCGGGCGCATCCATCCCGGCCAGCCACTCCAGCGCGGGGTTCACCAGCTCCGGCCGGGCGTAGCTTCCCTGTCGCTGCACCACCGGGGCCTTGCGATTCCAAGGGCAGACCTCCTGGCAGATGTCGCAGCCAAAGACCTGCCGGCCCATGCCCGCGCGCAGCTCCTCAGCAATGCTTCCCTTCTTTTCAATAGTCAGGTAGGCGATGCAGCGGGAGGCATCCATCTCGCGGGGTGCCACCAGCGCGCCTGTCGGGCAGGCATCAAGGCAACGCGTGCAGCTACCGCAGCGATCAGGCAGCGGAGCTACCTCAACCGGCATGGGAATATCGGTAACGAGGACTGCGAGCAGCAACCAGGAGCCCAGTTTGGGATGCAGCAGACAGGTGTTCTTGCCCGTCCAGCCCAGGCCCGCCTTGACGGCCATCGCCCGCTCGACCAGCGGGCCGGTGTCGACGTAGCAACGCATCGCGGCGCCGAACCGCTGCTGCAGGGCGCTCTGTACGCTGGCCATCGCGCCCAGCAGCTCCTCGTGGTAGTCGGTCGGACCCAGGCTGCCATCGCTCTGTTGCCGCCCGCTCCAGGCGTAGCGTGCGATCCAGCCCGTACCGTGTGGTGCTGGCTGGATCGAGTGCGGACCACCGGCGTTGTAGTTGCGCGCGCACACCACCACACTGCGCGCCCAGGGAAACGCACGGCGCACGGCGCTACGGATCAGCACACCCTGCTCGTCGCGGCGTTTGAGATACTCCATCTCGCCGGCGCGTCCTGCTTCCACCCAGGCGGTGTAGCGCTCGGCCTGCTGCTGCTCGGCAGCATCGTCCGCCAATGCGGCCACGCCTGCGGCGTCAAAGCCGCTGGCTGCGGCTAGACCTTCAAGCCAGGCAACGGACTCTGCATCCCACGTGATGCTCTCTCCCTCCTGCTTTGCGTAGTGCTGCTGCATCTGCGGCCACCTGTTCCCTGTCTGTATTCTGCCCTGTGCCCGGCTCCGTTGGGGGCAATAAGCTGTGTGCTAGCATCATTTTGATGCGGTTGCAGTCGACCGCACCTACTCCCCATGGACCTTGCCGCGACCTCAGCCGACCAGTTGCTGCGCACGCACAAGCGTCTGCGCCGCGAGTTGCTTGCCACCCCCGGATTGCAGCCTCTGCGCCTTGCGATTCTGGGCGGATCCACCACCAATGAATTGGCTGCACTGCTGGAGCTGATGCTGCTGAGCCGCGGCTTTGCCCCGCAGATCTACCAGTCGGAGTACAACCGCTACTACGAAGACGCCGTGCTGGACCCCTCGGCCTTGCAGGCCTTTCAGCCGGAGCTGGTGTACCTGCACACGCACGCCCACAATCTGCAGCATCTGCCACCGGCCTCTGCCACGCCGCAGCAGACTGAGTCCATGGTGCATGCCGAGCTGGAGCGCTTCCAGGCCATCTGGGAGGGCCTGCAAGCCAGCGTGGGCTGCCAGATTGTGCAGAACAACTTTGATCCGCCCCAGTATGCGCTGCTGGGCAACTACGACGCAGTGGCGGCGGGCGGACATACGCAGTTTATTCACCAGCTGAATCTGCGCTTTGCTGAGGCCGCGCGCGCCGATCCCCGGCTGCTGGTGCAGGATCTGCACAGCATCGCCTCCACCGTGGGTCTGCGTCACTGGTACGACCCCGGCCGCTGGTTCAGCTACAAGATTGTCACCACCCCTGAGGGCAGCCTGGCCATTGCGCGCTCGCTCGCCGCCATGATCGACGCCATGCGCGGCCGCAGCCGCAAGTGTCTGATCCTCGACCTGGACAATACGCTGTGGGGTGGCGTCATCGGCGATGACGGTTTGAATGGCCTGCAGCTGGGCACGGAGACGGCGTTGGCCGAGGCACACACGGCGTTCCAACGCTACTGCCTGGCGCTGCGCGAGCGTGGGGTGGTGCTGGCCGTCTGCTCCAAGAACGACGACGCGATCGCCCGCTCCGGATTCTCGCACCCGGACTCCGTCCTGCGGCTGGAGCACTTCGCTGCCTTCAAAGCCAACTGGGAGCCAAAGCACGAGAACATCCGCGCCATCGCCGCGGAGCTGAACCTGGGTCTCGACAGCTTTGTCTTCGTGGATGACAATCCAGCGGAGCGCGCCATCGTAGCAGCGCAACTGCCGATGGTCGCGGTGCCCGAGGTCGGTGCGGAGGTGGCGCTGTACCCTGCGATCCTGAACCAGCATCGATACTTTGAGACCATCTCCCTGTCCGCAGAGGACATGGCCCGCGCCGGAACCTACGCGGCCAACGCGCAGCGCGAGTCCGCCGTGTCGCGATTCGCCTCATACGCGGAGTATCTGGACTCGCTCGCGATGACGGCAGAGATTGCGCCGTTTCATCCGCTCTACCTGGAGCGCATCACACAACTCATCAACAAGACCAACCAGTTCAACCTGACCACGCGCCGCTACACCTACAGCGAGGTGGAACAGGCGGCCGGCAGCCCGCAGCACATTACCCTCTACGGCAGACTGACAGACAGCTTTGGCGACAATGGGCTGATCTCGGTCATCCTTGCGCATCGGCTTGACGCCGAGACGGTAGAGATTGACCTGTGGCTGATGAGTTGCCGCGTGTTGAAGCGCACCATGGAGCACGCCATGCTGGATGCCCTGGCAGCTCGCGCCCGCGCGACCGGCGCGCAACGCCTGCTGGGCCACTACCTGCCCACAGCCAAGAATGGCCTGGTGGCCAGCCTGCTGCAGGACCTCGGCTTTTCGCCGCTGGAGTCCACGGCAGAGCGCAGCTCCTGGACCCTGGACCTGACCACCTATCAACCGCAGAACAGACATATTCGCATCACTGAGGAGAATCATGGATAGCGCAACGATTATCGGAGAGCTGCAGCCCATCTTCCGCGACGTATTGGATCAGCCGGAGCTGGTGCTGACCGCGGCCAGCAATGCGAGCAACGTCGACGACTGGGACTCCCTGGCCCACATCAACCTAGTGGTCGCCATCGAGAAGCAGTACGGCATCAAGTTTGCCCTGGGCGAGTTGCAGGAGCTGAAGAACGTGGGC
>JAGWNX010000080.1 GCA_028872955.1 Acidobacteriota bacterium | reverse complement strand
AGCGTCATGGAGACCGCCGCCATGACCCACAGCAGGATGGACCAGCGATGCTGCATCCCCGGGAAGCCTGAGAAGGTGATGCGCAGCAGCACGGCAAACGCCGCTGCCTTCGGAGCCGTGGACATGAGGCCCACTACCGGCGCTGGCGCACCCTGGTAGACGTCCGGAGTCCACACATGGAAGGGCGCTGCCGAGACCTTGAAGCCGAGGCCGATCAGGATCATGGCAAGCGCCAGGATTGCGAGTCGCGGTGTCGCGGTGGCGCCCAGGCCCGCCGCAATGGCGGCAATGCTGGTGGAGCCGGTCGCGCCAAACGCCAGCGCGATGCCGTACAGGAAGAACGCCGTGGCAAACGAGCCAAGCAGGAAGTACTTGATTGCGGACTCGGACGCCGTCGGCTGGCCCTTGCGCATGCCCGCCATGATGTAGGTGGAGATCGACGAGATCTCCAGGCCGACGAAGACCATCAGCAACTCGACCGAGCAGGTCATCAGCATCATGCCGACTGCGCCGAAGAGCGCCAGCGCAAAGTACTCGCCGGCGTGCGTGGCATTGCCTTCAAAGTAGTCGAGTGAGCCAAGCAGCGTAACCAGCACGACCGATGCGATGAGCAGGTGAAAGAAGATCGAGAAGGTATCCACCTGAATGATGCCGGAGAAGGCATGCAGGGCGCGGTCGCTGGCAAACAGGGTCTGCCAGCCACTGGCCGCACCGGCAGCCAGCGTACCAACGATTGCCAGCCAACCCAGCGGCTTGCGCGAGGTTCCGGGCTTCAGGCAGGGCTCTGCCAGCATCACCAGAACCCCGGTCAGGGTCAGAATGTACTCGGGCAGGAGGGCGATGATGTTAGGGGACATTACTTCTGGCCTCCGTCCTGGTAGGCGTGTTGCGGGAAGTTCGAACCTGGAACCATATACACGGCTGGTGTGGCAGGCGACGACGGAATGTCATCCGCGATGGCTGCGCCTACCGTGTCGATGGCGCGCATCCAATAGGGCGACGCCAGGCCCATGGCCAGCATCAGCACGGCCACCGGCCACAGCAGCAGATGCTCGCGCGCATCCAGGTCGCGCGGCGGCACGGTGCGGGGCTTCAGGCCCAGCGAGCCGTAGAAGATCTTCTGCACCATGGTCAGCATGTAGGCCGCCGTCAGGATCACGCCCGTCGTGGCAAGCACCGTGAAGCCGACATGGTGGGTTACCCCGGACTGCATGGCCCCGGAGAAGACCAGGAACTCGCCAACGAAGCCGTTGAGCATGGGCAGGCCGACCACGGAGAGTGTGGTGATGACGAAGAAGGTGACGACCCAGGGCAGCTGCTGTGCCAGGCCGCCAAACTCACGCAGGTCATAGGTGCCATAGCGCTCATACAGCAGGCCCAGCAGCATGAAGAGCGCCGCGCCGCCCAGGCCCTCGTTGATGGTCTGGTAGATGCCGCCGTCGATTCCGGCAATCGTGAAGGTGAAGATGCCCAGCACGACGACGGAGACATGGCCCAGAGTGCCGAAGGCCGCCAGCTTCTTCATGTCCTTCTGCACCAGAGCCAGCAGCGCACCATACACAATGCCGATGGCGCCCAGTGCAATCAGCAGGGGTGCAATCTCGCGCGACTGATCCGGGAAGATACCGAACGAGAAGCGCAGAATGGAGTAGAGGCCGAGCTTGCCGACCAGGACCATGACCGCCGCCGTCGGAGCCTCGGAGATGGCGTCCACAAGCCAGCCATGCAGCGGAAACACGGGAACCTTGACGGCGAACGCGCCCAGAAACGAGAGGGACACCAGCCACAGCGCTGCCGTATTGGGCGAGATGCCATGCGCCGCAGCCAGACCGGTGAGCTGGACGACGTCAAACGTGCCCGTTGTGACGTAAAGCCACAGGATGCCGACCAGCAGCACGGCCGAGGGGATAAAGGCGTACAGAAAATACTTGATCGCGGCGCGGCGGCGATTCTCGGTGCGGCCAAAGGTCGCAATCAGAATCGTCATGGGGACCAGCGACAGCTCCCAGAAGGCGTAGTAGACGAAGAGATCCAGCGAGACGAAGATTCCCATCATCGCCACCTGCTGCAGCAGGAAGAGGGTGTAGAAGAGCTTCTTGCGCTCCGCAATGCTGTTCCAGGAGATGAGCACGCCGAGCGGGGCCAGCAGGCCGCTGAGCACGATCAGCCACATCGACAGGCCATCGACACCCAGGTGGTAGTGAATTGCGGGCGAGGCCACCCAGGGCACGTCCACGGCAAACTGAAACGAACCCGCCGGGGCAGAGTAGTTGAAGTGCGCCGGCAGATGCAGTGTGGCTAGAAAGGTGACCAGCGTAACGACCAGGGCCACACCCGGAATGAGCTTGCCACGGTCTGGCAACAGCGCCAGCAGAACCGCGCCCGCCAGCGGGATGAAGGTGATGATCGAGAGAATCGAGTGATCGAAGTTCATTGGTTCCTTCGTACGACAGATGCTGCAAAGTTCAGATGCCAGACCGCCTTGGCCAGGGCCAGGCGGGAGAGACTAGTGGGCCCAGAAGCGTCCGAAGACCATAAACACCAGCACAGCAGCCGCGCCCAGCGCCAGCCAGCCGGCGTAGGAGCGAAGATTGCCCGACTGCATGCGTCGGCTGAGGAAGCTGAAGCTGCGAACCGTGCCGCCGGAGAGCGCGCCAAAGCCATTCACCAGGCCGGTATCCACCAGCGCTCCCAGCACAATCCGCGTCAGCATCAACAGCGGGGTGATGAGCACGGCGTTGTAGAGCTCGTCGATGCGGTACTTCTCCAGCACCAGGCTGTAGAGAGCCGGAGCCTTGCTGGCAAGGCTGGCCGCAGTGCCGGGCTTGCGGTAGTAGAAGCTGTAGGCCACTCCCAGGCCAAGCAGCGCAACCAGGACGGAGACGACGGCGAGACCTGCCTCTAGGCCAGTCGAGCCCGCAGTCGTCGCGGCCTCCGCACCGGAGGAGAAGACCGGGGCCAGGAAGTGCTCAATCTCGTTGTGGCCCCCGAGCACCGCCGGTACGCCGACGAAGCCGCCGACAATGGAGAGCAGCGCCAGGATAGCCAGCGGCCCGGTCATAATGGCGGGCGACTCGTGGACTCCGCCGTGGCCGTGCGAGGCATGGTCGTCGTGGCCGTGGCCCGCGGCGGCGTGCTCGTCGAAGCGCGACTCGCCAAAGAAGGTCTTGAACCAGAGCCGGAACATGTAAAACGACGTCATGCCGGCCGTCACCACGCCCACCAGCCACAACAGCTTACCCAGCGGATTGGGCGAGATAAATGCCTGGTAGAGGATCTCGTCCTTGGAGAAGAAGCCTGCCAGCGGCGGAATGCCCGCAATGGCGACCACACCCATGGTCATGGTCCAGAAGGTGACTGGAATCCGGGTGCGCAGACCGCCCATCTTGCGCATGTCCTGCTCGCCCGAGAGCGCGTGAATGACCGAACCGGCACCGAGGAAGAGAAGCGCCTTGAAGAAGGCGTGGGTCATCAGGTGGAAGACGCCTGCCGTGTAGGCCCCGACGCCGCAGGCCAGGAACATATACCCGAGCTGCGAGACGGTGGAGTAAGCCAGAACGCGCTTGATATCGTGCTGCACCATGCCGATGGAGGCTGCAAAGATCGCGGTGGCGGCACCGATGATGGCGACCACGCCCAGGGCGTAGGGCGAGCGGTCAAACAGGGTGTGGCAGCGTGCCACCATGTAAATGCCCGCCGTCACCATGGTAGCGGCGTGGATGAGTGCCGAGACCGGCGTTGGGCCTTCCATAGCGTCGGGCAGCCAGACATAGAGCGGAATCTGTGCGCTCTTGCCGGCCGCGCCCACCACCAGCAGCAGCGCAATCGCAGTCAGCACCCCGCCGTGCCAGTCGGGATTGGCCGCAATCGCGGAGAAGACATGCGAGAAGGTGAGGCTGCCAAAGTGCTGCACCAGCAGGAACATCGCCAGCAGGAAGCCGAAGTCGCCGATGCGGTTGACGATGAACGCCTTCTTGCCGGCGTTGGCGGCCGAGTCCTTCCTGAAGTAAAAGCCGATCAGCAGGTACGACGCCAGGCCCACACCCTCCCAGCCGACGAACAGCAGCAGGAAGCTATCGGCCAGCACCAGCACCGTCATGAAGAACATGAACAGGTTCAGGTACGCAAAGAACCGCCAGTACCCCTCCTCGTGCGCCATGTAGCCGGCCGAGTAGAGGTGAATCAGGAAGCCGACGCCCGTGACGACTGCCAGCATGATCAACGTCAAGTGGTCTACCGAGAACGCAAAGTCCACATGGAAGCCGGTGATGGCGATCCAGCGGCTGCCCACCACGCTGATGGACTCTGGCGCGCCGGCGGCCTTCATCCCAGCCCACAGCCAGGCGACCAGCGCAGCCGGAACAGCGGTAAACAACAGAGCGATAGCCGTGACAAGCGTGCGCGGCAGCTTGCGGCCAAGGGTTCCATTCAGCAGGAATCCGGCAAAGGGCAGCAGCGGAAGAAGCCAGAGGTACGAGGTGGGCATCATCGGGTTTGGCGACCTACGATTTCATGAGGTTGATCTGGTCAACGTTGAGGGTCTGGCGTGTGCGGAAGATGGCGATAATAATCGCAAGTCCGACGGCGGCCTCTGCGGCAGCGACGACCATGACAAAGAAGACGAAGATCTGTCCGCTGACCTGGTGCCACATATGCGAGAAGGCGACAAAGGTCAGGTTGACGGCGTTCAGCATCAGCTCAATCGACATGAAGATGCTGATGATGTTGCGCTTGACGAGAAAGGCAGCGATCCCAATGGTGAACAGGACCGCAGCAAGGATCAGGTAGAGCGAGACAGGTACAGTAGCGTTCGCAAGTCCGGTCATCTGGCTTACTGCTCCTTTCGCGCGAGCACGACGGCGCCGAGAATGGCAACCAGGATGAGGACGCTGGTGACCTCAAACGGCAGCAGAAGTTTGGTGAACAGCAGCGAACTGATCGCCGCAAGGTTGCTGCCGGCCGTATTCAACTCGCCGCCCAGGGTGGTGGCGCCAAGCGCCTTGCGCTCTGAGAGGAAGACAAAGCTGAGCAGGCAGAAGATGGCTGCGGCCCCGGGGAAGCCAACGATCGAAGCCGCCCGGCTGCCCGTGGTGGGCTCCTCTTCACCCGCGTTCAGCAGCATGATGGTGAAGACGAACAGCACCATGATTGCGCCCGAGTAGACGATGACCTGGGCTGCGGCCAGGAACTCTGCGCCCAGCGACCAGTAGAGCACCGCCAGCGACATCATCACCACCACGAGCGACAAGGCGCTGTTGATGGGGTGCCGCTGCAGCAGCAGATTGAGCGCCGCGACCACGGCGAGAAGTCCAAAGATGACAAACAGTACCAGTTGCATGTTGCGCTCGAGTCTTTCCTGAGACGTTAGGACCGTAGAGCCCTGAAACTGCCTTGCGATGCGGTTGGGTTACCCCTGGATTGTAAAACAGCCGCGTGGTTTGGCCCTGTAGCCAGCCTACCCACGCAGCGCCAGGACGAGACTGGTGACGATGATGTTGACCATGGCGACCGGCAGCAGCACCTTCCAGCCGAACGCCATGAGCTGGTCATACCGGAAGCGGGGCAGCGTGCCGCGCACCCAGATATAGAGCAGCAGGAACGAGAAGACCTTGGCCACGAACCAGAGGATGGGGAAGATGGCTGACAGCACCGGACCGCCGAAGTTGTCTGGCAGCAGATGGCCCAGCGGGCTGGCCGGGCCGCCAAAGAACAGCAACGTGGCCACGCAGCTTACCGTAATCATGTTGGCGTACTCCGCCATGAAGAACATGGCGAACTTCATCGACGAGTACTCCGTGTGGTAGCCGGCCACCAGTTCGCTCTCTGCCTCTGGCAGGTCAAACGGGCAGCGGTTGGTCTCGGCGTAGGCTGCAATCAGGTAGATGAAGAAGCCGACAAACTGCAGGCCGCCAAAGACGTTCCAGGAGAGGATGCCGTGCGCGGCCTGGCTGTTGACGATATCGCGCAGGCTCAGCGACTGCGCACGCAGCACCACACCCACCAGCGACAGGCCCAGGGCCAGCTCGTAGCTCACCATCTGGGAGCTGGCGCGCAGACTGCCCAGCAATGCGAACTTGTTGTTCGACGACCAGCCCGAGAGTGCAATGCCGTACACGCCGATGGACGTAATGCCCAGGATCACCAGCAGTCCGATGTTGACGTTGGCCACGTTGAACAGATCAACGCTGACACCGTTCAGGGTAACCGCGTGGAAGGCGCCAAACGGGACCACCGCAATCGAGACCAGCGAGCAGCCCAGCGCGATGATGGGGGCCAGAATGAACAGCGGACCCTGCGCCGCCAGTGGCGTCAGGTCTTCCTTCAGGAAGAGCTTGATGCCATCAGCCAGCGGCTGCAGCAGGCCAAACGGCCCCACACGGGAGGGTCCCCAGCGGTTCTGGATGTGGCCGAGAACTTTGCGCTCCAGCAGCACCGTGTAGGCCACCGCCGTCAGCGTAATCACAAGGACGACGGCGATCTTCAGGATGTTGAGAAGCAAAAATGTTTGAAATGCAGTTAGGTGGCTCACGGGTTACGGAAAGCTCCTGGCTGAAGCATGATATCGGTTGTTGCGGACTAATCGGCCGCGGTGTGAATCTGAACCAGCTGCTGGGCCTGATTGCGCTGAAGATCCCCAAGCATGCTGGAGTACCGGCCCAGGGTGCCCGAGGTAAACAGGGAGTCACCGGACGGGCTGACCAGATCGCGCCGTTGGCTCAGGTCAACCGTCGCCGGGGTGGCGGGGCTCAGGTGCTGGTCGTTGCCACTCAACAGTTGCAACCGCAGCACGTTGTAGCCCGGCACCAGCCGCTGCACCTCGTCGAGAATGGCAAAGGGATCAAACGGGCTCAGGCGCGGCTCCAGATTGTTTGCCGCCAGCCAGATGGCGTGACGGTCGGCCTCGCCGGACTGCGCGCCGCGGGTCTGTCCCATATCCGCACGCAGGCCAGTGGACGTGCCGAAGGGCACCAGCTTGCGAACATCGGCACCCATCTTGTCAGCCACGCGCACGATCAGTTCAAAGTCCGAGCGCACGCCCGCGGTGTCACCCGCCTTGCTCACCAGTTGCAGGTCGCCGTAGCTGTTGGTGACGGAGCCGCCCTTCTCGTAGAGGTTGGCAGCAGGGAAGACTACGTCGGCCAGCGCTGCCGTCTCGGTCAGGAACATCTCCTGCACCACCACGAAGGTGTCCTTGAGCGTTGCAGGGTCGATGCCCAGGCGCCCGACCGGGTTGGAACCGACGACATACAGTGCCGCCAGGTTGCCGCGAGCAGCAGCGTCGAAGATTTCCAGCAGGTCCATACCCGGCTTGGTCAGTTCTGGCTGCGTGCCTGCACCGTACTCCGTTGCCAGCGCGCTCTGCGAGCCCACCGGCGTGTAACCGGGCAGCATGTCTGGCAGCAGACCCATATCCGCCGCGCCGCGCGAGTTCACGTAATCGGCCAGCAGTGCAAGCTTGGCCCCGGGGATGCTCAGGCCAAACTCGATCAGGCGCTTCAGCTCGGCACCGCGCAGCTCCGCGCCGATGAGGATCAGCAGGTCCTGCTCGGCCTTGACTGCCTCCCGGAAGCTGGCCAGTGCGGCATGGTCGGCTGCTGCCGCTGCGGCTGCCGCCTCGTCGCCGGCAAGGTATGCTGCCAGCGCGTTGTAGCCGTAGGGGGCCAGTTGCAGGAAGCCCTTGGCCTGACGACGCAGCTTGATCGGCTCCACGTTGGCCAGGTACAGCCGCGCACGGTTCTGGCGCACATTGCTGCGCAGGTTCCAGGCTGTGGCCGGGGCCTGCGTGGTGGGGTCGCCGCCAACCACCAGCACCGCCGGGGCCTTCAACGTGTCGTGCAGCGAGGCCGCACGGTCTGCATGCCCGGCCAGTGCCTGAGCAAAGGCGACATAGTCCGCCGTGCGGTGGTGATCAATGTTGTTGGTGCCCAGCACGGTGCGGGCAAACTTCTGCAGCAGATACGCCTCTTCGTTGGTGATGCGGTTTGATCCCACCACGCCCAGGGCAGCACCGCCGCGGCTGTCGCGCAACTCCTTCAGGCGGCTGCCCGCGACGCTCAAGGCCTCTTCCCACGAGGCAGGCTGCAGCGTACCGTCCTTGCGCACCAGCGGCTGCGTAATGCGGCCCTCGTGGTTGGCAAAGTCGAAGGCGTAGCGTCCCTTGTTGCACAGGAAGTCCCCGTTGATGCCGCTCTTGTCGCGGTTATCTCCGCGCACAATCTCAGCACCCGACGAGGTGGAGCGCACACCCAGCGTGGTCTTGCAACCGTCGCCGCAGTGCGTGCACACGGTGGCCACGTGGTTCATCTCCCACGGGCGGGTCTTGTAGCGGTAGGTGCCGGAGGTCAGCGCGCCCACCGGGCAGGCGTCGATGCACATACCGCACTGCTCGCAGTCCACGTGCGCCAGCTGGTCTGGCGACAGGTGCGCGGGCACGTTCGGCGCAATCACCGCTGACGAGCCGCGGTTCTGGATGCCCAGCGCGAAGACGTCCATGCCCTCGCCGCACATACGCACGCAGCGATAGCACAGGATGCAGCGCGGGCGATCAAAGTAGACCACCGGCGACCACTGCTGCTCCTCGCGGTGATTCTTCGGCTCGGCGTAGAAGCTGCTGGCCGCGCCGTACTTGAAGGTCATGTCCTGCAGTTCGCACTCGCCGCCTGCATCGCACACCGGGCAGTCCAGCGGATGGTTGCCCAGCAGCAACTGCAGCGTGGCCTTGCGGGCCTGCACAATCTCCGGGGTCTCGGTCTGTACCACCATGCCCTCAGCTACCGTGGTGGTGCAGGCGGTCGCCAGCTTGGGCATCTTTTCAATGCGCACCACGCACATGCGGCACGCCGCCTGCAGCGACAGGCCGGGGTAGTAACAGAAGGCCGGAATCTCGATTCCAGCAGCCTTGCAGGCTTCAATGAGCAGTGTGCCTGCGGGGGCGGTAATCTGCTTGCCGTCTACGGTCAGGGTTACGTCTGGCATTTAGTGCGCTCCCACCAGCTGATCGAGTGTGATCAGGTTCGTGCCGGCCCGGTGGCCGTCGATGTAGTCTTCAAACTCTTTGCGGAACTTCTTCACGAAGCCGAGCGTCGGCATGGCAGCCGCATCGCCCAGCGGGCAAAACGTGCGGCCCATCATGTTCTCCGCCAGGTACTGCACGTTGTCGATGTCCTTGCGGGTGCCGCCGCCTGCGTGGACGCGGGTCAGGGTCTTCTTGATCCAGTCCGTACCCTCGCGGCACGGGATGCACCAGCCGCACGACTCGTGCTGGTAGAAGCTGATGACGCGCATGGCAAACTCCGGGATCGACACCGTCTCGTCCAGCACCACAATGCCGCCCGAACCCAGCATGGTGCCGGCCTTGGCCATCTGGTCAAAGTCCAGGCCCACGTCAATCTCATCCGCCGTCAGCACCGGGCACGACGACCCGCCGGGCACTACAGCCTTCAGCTTCTTGCCGTCCTTGATGCCGCCCGCCACCTTGTAGATAGCATCGCGCAGCTTGTAGCCCATGGGCAGCTCGTAGACGCCCGGGCGCTCCACATGGCCGCTGATACCGAACAGGCGGGTGCCGCCGTTGCGCTCCGTGCCCAGCTTGGCGTAGGCCTCGCCGCCCATCAGCAGAATGTGCGGCGCGTTGGCGATGGTCTCCGCGTTGTTGATGACCGTCGGTCCGCCGTACAGGCCCACCACGGCAGGGAAGGGCGGCTTGATGCGCGGCACGCCACGCTTGCCCTCCAGCGACTCCATCAGTGCCGACTCTTCGCCCACTTCGTAGGCGCCGGCACCGGTCTGGGTCACAATGTCAAAGTCCACGCCCGAGCCGAAGATGTTCTTGCCCAGGAAGCCGCGCGCGTAGGCATCGGCCACGGCCTTCTCGACGTTCTTCAGCAGGTAGCGGTACTCGCCGCGCAGGTAGATAAACCCCAGCTTCGCGCCGATGGCCAGGCCCGCGATCATCGTCCCTTCCACCACGGAGTGCGGGTCATGCAGGAAGATCACATGATCCTTGCAGGTGCCCGGTTCGCTCTCGTCGCCGTTGACCAGCACATACTTCGGCTTGGGCGACTGCTTGGGCACGAACGACCACTTCATGCCAGTGGGGAATCCGGCACCGCCACGGCCACGCAGGCCAGAGGCTTTCATCACGTTGATGATCCAGTCGGCCATCTGGTCCGGGCCCTGCGAGAGCGCCAGTTGGACGGCCTTGTAGCCGTCAAGCTCGAGATAGCGGTCAATATCGGAGGCGCCCATGCCAAAGCGCCGACTGACAACCTTCACTTCATCGGGGTGCGAGACGAGGGTCGGCATCTACTTCACGTCCTTTCCCTGACCCTTGCGGTACATCTCCAGCACGACATCCACCTTCTCGGGGGTCAGGTCGTCGTGGAAGTCATAGTTCACCTGCATGGCGGGTGCCCAGCAGCAGGCACCGATGCACTCCACCTCTTCCAGGGAGAAGAGGCCGTCCGGGGTCACCTCTTTATGGCCGATGCCGAGTTGCTGCTTGCAGTGCTCCAGCACCGTGTAGCCACCCCGCAGCATGCAGCTGATGTTGGTGCAAACCTGCACGTTGTACTTGCCGGCGGGCTTGGTGCGCAGCATGGAGTAGTAGCTGAGCACATTGCGAACGTCCAACTCCTCCAGCGAGAGCCGCTGGGCGATCTCCGACACTGCGGCATCGGAGACATAGCCGATCTCGTCCTGCGCGTAGAGCAGCATGGGAACCAGTGCGGAACGCTTGACCGGGTACAACGTAACGAGGTGGTCGAAGCGTGCGGCCAGCTCGGGCGAGAAGATGGTGTTGGCGACGTTGCTCACTGCATTAACTCCCGGGTCAGCCGTTCGGCTGTGAAGTCCATCTCTTCCGTGACTGCGCCGATCGTGACCGTTCCATCTTCATTCAGGTGGAAGGGCTGCGACCGGTGGTTCTCTGCGCTCATCTCGACCGGCGTAAACCGCAGCCAGCGAGTGTTGACGCGAATCAGAATCTCGTTACTGCTTACTTCCACAACCACGTGGTGCCGGCTGTTCAATCCGTGGGCGGCAGCGTACGACCGAAGCTGCGCGGCGAACGAGGTCCAAAGTTCGGCGTGAAGGGCGCGTTCCAACAAAACTTTAGCCTTTCCGTCTGCGAAATACTTCGTCCTAATTCTTCTTT
>JAGWNX010000016.1 GCA_028872955.1 Acidobacteriota bacterium | reverse complement strand
GTGATTGGCGACGTGGTGCTCGGCGCCAACTCCAGCGTGTGGATGAATGCCGTGGTGCGCGGCGACGTGAATACCATCCGCATCGGGGCCAACAGCAACGTGCAGGACTGCGCCGTGCTGCACGGCATGCGCTACCTGTACCCGGTGATCGTCGGCGACTGGGTAACCATTGGCCATAACGCCACCGTGCACGGCTGCGTGCTGGAAGACGCGGTGCTAATCGGCATGGGCGCCACCATCCTGAACAACGCGCGCATCGGCGAGGGCTCCATCATCGCGGCGGGCGCTGTGATTCCCGAGCAGACCATCATCCCGCCCAACTCGCTGGTGGCTGGCGTGCCCGGCAAGGTGCGCCGCACCCTGGGCGACGAAGACCGCAAGACGATCCTGAAGTACGCGCAGAACTACCTGGACTACACCGCAATCTACCTGGCGGAGGCAACCGCCGCACCGCGCTGACCCCCGCCACGGCGAGCGAGTCACGTACCAGCCCTGCGCAGGCAATGCCGCATCTTCGTTACACTGGTAGGGATGGCAACACTGAAGGCAGTACGTGGCACGCGGGATCTGCTCCCGCCCGAGACAGAGCTGTGGAACCATGTGGAGGCCACGGCGCGCGCCGTCTTTGCGCGCTATGGCTTTGGCGAGATCCGCACCCCGATTCTGGAAGACACCCAGCTCTTTGCCCGCGGCGTGGGCGAAGAGACGGACATCGTCTCCAAGGAGATGTACACGTGGGAGGACCGCGCCCGCGCCGCCAGCGAGAAGGCGCAGTCCCTGACGCTGCGGCCGGAGAACACGGCCGGCGTGGTGCGCGCTTATATTGAGCACCGGATGGACGAGTCCGGCATGCTGCAGAAGCTCTTTTACATTGGGCCGCAGTTCCGGCGCGAGCGCCCGCAGCGCGGCCGCTACCGGCAGTTCTGGCAGATCGGCGCGGAGGTGATCGGCCCGGCGTGGTCGGGCTCAGAGCGCGCCATTCGCGACGCCGAGGTGCTGGAGATGCTGGCGACGCTGCTGAATGAGCTGGGCGTGAAGGGCTGGCAGCTGCAGCTGAACTCCGTGGGCTCCTCGACAGACCGCCCGCGCTACGTCGCCGCCCTGCGCGAGGCGCTGGCGCCGGTAAAGGCGACGCTGTGCGAGAACTGCCAGCGCCGTGCGGAGACCAATCCGCTGCGCGTGCTGGACTGCAAGGAGCCCGGCGACCAGGCCGCCATTGAGGCGCTGCCCAAGATCGCTGACTTTCTGGACGAGGACTCCCGCACGCACTTTGCGCAGGTGCTGGCCGCGCTGGACGCCTGCGGCGTGCCCTACACGCTGAATCCCCGGCTGGTGCGCGGGCTGGACTACTACACCCGTACCACCTTCGAGTTCACCGTGGCCGACGGCGGCGGGCTGGGCACCCAGAACGCCCTGTTGGGCGGCGGCCGCTACGACGGACTGAGCGAGATGCTGGGCGGCCCCAAGGCGCCGGGCATCGGCTTTGCCATCGGCGAAGACCGCCTGATACTGACCCTGCAGGCCCAGGCTGCGGAGACCGCACCCGCCAAGCTCGACGCCTTTGTGGCCCCGCTGGGCGCGGCGCAGAACCCTGCCGCGCTGCAACTGGCCCAGGAGCTGCGCGCCGCCGGACTGCGGGTGGAGGTGGGCGACGGCGACTTCCGCCTGCGCAAGTCGTTTGAAACGGCCGACAAGCTGGCGCATCGCATGGTGCTGGTAGGCGAGGACGAGGTCGCCTCCGGTATCCTGACAGTGAAGCACTTTGAGGCAGGCGAGCAGACCAAGGTACCGCGCAGCGAGCTCGTCGCCACACTGCGCCACGTGGCCCAGCAACCACGCTAGCCACCGACGATGAAAGAACTCTTGTAACGAGTAAGGACGAACCGTGACTCTCGACTTTTTAGGCAACCTGCAGCGCACCCACACCTGTGGCGAGCTGCGCATGGAACAAGCTGGCCACGACGTGGTGCTGATGGGCTGGGTTAACCGTCGCCGCGACCACGGCAACCTGATCTTCCTGGACCTTCGCGACCGCACCGGCATCACGCAGGTGGTGTTTGACCACGAGGTGAGCCCCACCGCGCACGCCAAGGCCGAGGCCACCCGTTCGGAGTACGTCGTCGCCGTGAAGGGCACGCTGCGCAAGCGCGACGCCGGGCTCGAGAACCCCAACATGCCCACCGGACAGGTGGAGCTGGTGGCGCGCGAACTGCTGGTGCTCAACGAGTCGAAGACGCCGCCGTTCTCTCCGGCAGAAGAGGCCATCGGCAACGAGGAGATGCGGCTGAAGTACCGCTACATTGATCTGCGCCGCACCGAGATGCAGCACAACTTCCTGGTGCGCCACAAGGTTGCGCAGGCCATCCGCACGTCGCTCTCGAACGAGGGCTTTCTGGAGATTGAGACGCCGTTTATGACGCGCTCCACGCCAGAGGGCGCACGCGACTACCTGGTGCCGTCGCGCGTACACCCGGGCAACTTCTACGCGCTGCCGCAGTCGCCGCAGATCTTCAAGCAGATTCTGATGATCTCCGGCTTCGACCGCTACTTCCAGGTGGCTCGCTGCTTCCGCGACGAAGACCTGCGCGCCGACCGCCAGCCGGAGTTCACCCAGATTGACCTGGAGATGACCTTCCCTACGCAGGACCAGGTGTTTGGCGTGGTGGAGCGCTTCCTGGCAGCGGCCTTCTCCGCCGCCAGCGAGCCCATCGCCGCACCGTTCCCCCGCATGACCTACGACGAGGCCATCCGCAAGTACGGCATCGACAAGCCGGACATGCGCCTGCCTGCGATGGCCGACCTCTCTGCCCTGCTGCCGGCGGAGCTGCGCACCACGCTCAAGATTGAGCAGGGCCTGCCCGTGCTCGGCTTCGTCATCCCCAGCGTGGGCGAGCTCTCCGGCTCTGCCCGCAAGGCGCTGCTGAGCGAGGTGCGCGCGCAGTTTGGCGACTCTGGCCTGGACCTGCTGGACACCGTGCGCCTGCGCACCAGCGCAGACTTCCTGCCGCTGGCCGAGGCCATCACCACCGCGCTGAACGCCGAGCTGACCGCCTTCAACGGCAACACCATCTCCGCAGAGGACCTGGTGGTGGTGGTGACACCCAAGCTGGGTACGCCGGAGATGTGGAACTTCGACCGGCAGTGGATCTGGAAGCGCGTGGGTCAGCTGCGCCTGGACCTGGCGAAGAAGTACGCCGACAAGCACAAGCTCTTTGAGAAGAAGGGCACCGCCGAGGACTATCGCTTCCTGTGGGTCACCGACTTTCCAATGTACGAGTGGAACGAGGAGACCAAGACCTGGGACGCCGCGCACCATCCCTTCACCTCGCCGCACGAGGACGACATCACCTCCGGCCGCCTGGTGACCGACAAGGGTGCTGTGCGCGCGCTGGCCTATGACGTGGTGCTGAACGGCACCGAACTGGGCTCGGGCTCCATCCGTATCCACCGGCAGGACGTGCAGGCGGAGATCTTCCGCTCGCTCGGCATGTCGGACGAAGAGGCCAAGTCGCGCTTCGGCTTCTTCCTGGACGCGCTGGAGTACGGCACGCCTCCGCACGGCGGCATTGCACTCGGCCTGGACCGCATCGTCATGATCCTGGCCGGTGCCACCAGCCTGCGCGAGGTGATCGCCTTCCCGAAGACGGCCAAGGCGATTGACCTGATGGTAGACGCGCCGAGTGAGCCCACGCCCCAGCAGATGCGCGAGCTGCACCTGCGCACCGTAGTCCGCAACTAACTCCGCAGCCGGGCTCCGCAACGATGCGGAATCAGCTACTTGCAACCAATGCCGTGCCTCACCGTGGCACGGCATTGTTGTTTGGCTGTGCGGATGCTGTATGCTGCCAACTCAAGCCCTGAAGCCACTTCCGCGATGCCCACACACCGTCACCGTCCGCTGCTCTCCCTCGCCGTACTCGCTGCATCGCTTGCCGCGTCTGCCGTGGCACAGGACGCCGCATCGCAGCCGCCGGCCATCACCGGCCAGAACGGCACCTACCAGTTACAAATTCAGGTGGACAAACTGCTGGTGCCCGTCGTGGTGCGCGACAAGCAGGGCAACGAGGTGACGGACCTGACCGCGCAGGACTTTGTGGTGACCGACAACGGCAAGGCACGGCCACTCTCCGGCTTCACCATTGAGCGACACCTGCGGACCGTGGGCGGTGGCACCGCAGCAGCACAAAGCTCCGCAGCTTCGGCGGCCTCGTTGCGCGTGCTGCTGGTGCTGCTGGACGACCTGCACCTGGCACCCAGTGAGGTGGTCCGCGCCCGTGAGGCGACCAGCGCCATGCTGCACGCCACGCTCGATCGTGCCACCGTGGCCGCCGTGGTGACGCTCTCGGGCCGAGTCAACAGCGTGCTGACCAATAACGTCGCCGTGCTGGATGAAGCCCTGGCCAAGGTCTCCTCGCAGCAGATTCTGCGTGGCGATACCAGCGACTGCCCAACCCTGGACTACTACGAGGCCGATCAGGTCGAGAACAAGCACAACACCCTCATGCAGAACGCGCTGATCCAATCCGTCTTCAACTGCAATCGCGGCATGGATGGCTTGCACGACACCGACATCGCGTCACGACTGGTGGACGGCGCTGCGCAGCGCATGATGGTCGTCGGACACCAGGATGTGCAGAACACGCTGAGCGCATTGACGCAGATCGTCTCCCGGATAGCTACGCTGCCCGGCCAGCACACCATCGTGCTGGTCTCGCCGGGCTTCATGACGATTGAAAACGACACGCTGGCGCAGGAGTCGCGCTTGATTGACCTGGCCGTGCGCTCCAACCTGACGCTGAACACGCTGGACGCACGCGGCTTGTACACCACCGCCTATACCGCCAGCGAGGCCGCGGGCTCCATGCAGGGCAGCAACTTCATTGCGCGCGAAGAGGCCCACGGCCTGACCACGACGCTGGCAGAGAACCCGCTCTCTGAGGTGGCCAACGGCACCGGCGGCAAGTTCTTCCACAATAGCAACGACCTGGCCGGTGGCCTGCGCGCGCTGGTGGAACCGCCCGCATGCCTGTACCTGCTGGAGCTGCCCATGGACACCGTAAAGAAGAATGGCGCCTACCACCGGCTGAAGGTGACACTGAAGCGGCCCGGCCTGAACCTTGAGGCACGGCAAGGCTACTCTGCGCCCAAGGCCGTCAAAGGTGAGGCAAAGGAATAAGCAGCTCTAGCTGCGCATCTCGCCCAGAAACAGCCGCTCCACATCCAGCCAGTCGCGCACGCGGCGGAAGCCGGTCACGTTCACGTTGTGTGGCGAGCTGAACAGGATGCCCTCGCCCTCAAACCGTCGCAACTGGCGCGGATTGTCGTCGATCAGGTAATCCGCCCGCAGGATGCTTTTATCGCCGCAATAGACGATGTGCGACGGTGGAATGAACGGAAAGTGCCGACCCAGCCAGCGGAACTTCGCGGCAAACGAGGTAGGCACCTCCATGGCTGCCGTGGCGATGAATACCTCGTAATGCTCCTGCAGCGCGCGCATCACGCGTGGCGACTCCGGCATCACCTCCAGCACGTCGAAGAAGTCATCTGCCCGCAGATACTCTTCGAGCGCCGGATGATGATCCAGCGGCACCACGTCCCACAGCCACTTGCCGTGCAGGTCATCCTTGGTCAGGCTGCCGTTGTGGTGGCGGTTGTACCGCGCCAGGTGCTCGGCCACGGCATCGGCCATCACTTCGTCCATATCCACAGCAATCCGTTTTAGCCGCACGCAGAACCCCTCACACCCAGCCTACAGCGAACGCACAATCGACGCCGCAATGCTCTCCACCGGCACCGTCTTACGCTGTGGAGAGTCGCGAGCGGGATCGTAGTAGAGCAGCCGCCCGCAACTGTCGCAGGTCATCATCTCGGTCACCTGATCGCGATCGCGCAGGTCGTTCCAGCGCTGCGGACGCAACATCATGCGACAGGCCGTGCACTGCTGATTGAGCGCCTCGCTGACGGCAACACCCTTGGCGCGCGCAATGCGATCGTAGAGCGACAGCGCATCGGCATCGATGCTGGCCCGCTCCGCCTTGCGCTGCGCCTCCACCTCCGCCAGTCGCGCGGTGTGCTGGTCCACCAGTTCGCTGGCGCGCTGGCGTTCACGCGTCAACGTCTGGGCAGCATCGGCCACTGCCTCATCGGCGCGTTGCAGCTGTGCCTCCATCGCCTCGGTGCGCTCCATGCTGGCCAGCTCTTCATCCTCCAGCCGTCGCACCTCGCCCTCGGCAAACGCGATCTCGTGCTCCAGCGCGGTCACCTGCGCGGTCGTGGTGGCCAGGTCCAGCTGCTTGCGCAGGCGCGCAGCCTTGGCCTGGTGCTCTTTGATCTCCAACTCTTCCTTGCGCCGCAGCAACTCTTCCTTGGCCAGCAGCTCCACCACCACGGCGCGCTGGCCCTCTACCGCAGCAAGCTTGCGCTGCAGCTCAGCCACTCGGCGCGGCTGCGCGGCAATCTCTTCCTGCAGCTGACGGATGTCAGCGTCGAGCCGCTGCAACCCCATCAGCTTGATCATCTCCGGATGCATCGCGCCACCTCCGCTACGGTTCGCTCTCAACATACTACGACCCGCAACCACCGCCGCGCACGTAGCCAGCGGTTGGCGTGCAACGAGCTCCACTCCATGAGGCGCGCCGAGCGTGGCACCCGACCAGGCTGCTCGCTACGCCATCCCTTCTTCGCGCTGCAGGCTCGCCAGTGCCTCGCGGAGCTGCTGGTTCTTCAACAGCAGCTCGGCCGTCAGGCGCTGCAACCGCAGGTTTTCCCGCTCCAGCGCAAACAGGCCGCCCTCGGCCCTGGAGCTTGTGGCCAGGCCACCGCCAGGCCCTTCGCCCTCCGCCAGGCGGCGCTTGCGCAGCCGGGCGCTCGCCTCGTTCCAACCATTCAACAGGGCCACGTTGCCTCCCTAAGCCTGGGTGTCCGGGCGTGGCGCGCACCAGCCGCGCCGCTCGCGCATCGCCGTGCGGAAGCGCTCGCGCTCCTCCTCGCTCATGCTGGCCCAGCGCTCCATCATGCGCTCGCGCCAGCGCCCCCCGCCCCCATGGCGATGGAAGCCACCGAACAGCAGCTTGCTGAGCGTAAACAGTCCCAGCGCCTGCCAATAGGTAATGGCGGGCAAGCCAAACAGCGGCGGCAGCAGACCATTCCACAACGACCGCACCACGACTCCGATCACTACGGCACCCAGCAGCACCAGCACCACCACCTTCAACCCTCGCACCACTCGATTGCCTTGCCTCATCTCTGCTCCTCTTTCTGTTCCATACTCTCTGCCTGACACAATGCGCCCTACTCCTCGCGCACAAACTCGTCATAGATGCCCTGCAGCCGCCGGCGCAGGTGGCGGACCGCGTAGCGTTTGCGCGCCAGCAGCGTGTTGATGCTGACGCCCGACTCCGCCGCCAGCTCCTTGAAGCTGCGGCCCTCCAGCTCCTGCGCCACAAACACGGCGCGCTGCTCCTGCGGCAGCTCGTCCAGCGCCTCCTCCAGCGCCTCCAGCAGCACGCCGCGCACATACAGGGCATCTGGCCCCGCTGCGGCCGAAGGCAGCAGGTCCTCCAGCGATCCACCTTGCTCCGCATCTGCGGCGGACAGGTCGGCCAGCAACACTGGCCGTCGCCGCCGAAAGCGGTCTGTAATGCGGTTGCGCGCCACCTGAAACAGCCATGCACTCAGCTTCTCCACCGGCTGCATCAACCGGTAGGTGGCCACCAGCTCATAAAAGACGTCCTGCAGAATGTCCTCGGCATCGCCCACATCCTGCACCCGACGACGGATGAAGCTCCGCAGCCGCGAGCCCTCGCGAGCGATCGCCTCAGTCAGCAACTGGTCCTGCTCGCTCATTCCGGCCCTCGGGTGTTGCTCTGGCACGACTTCCAGCGCTGCCTGCATCCTATGCCTCTGCTGGTAAGGACGGTTGAAGCCCTGCCAATAGTGCAGGGCAGGCCAAAATCACGCAAAGATTCAGCAAAGCTGCGTCCGTGGCTGAATCCGTACCCTGCCCGGTAGAATCCAAATAAGCTCATGGGTACTGCAACGCTCACACTCGACGACGCTCCACAGCCCGTGCCAGTGGTGAAACCCTGGCGACCGCGGGTCAATCCCTGGATCGTCGCCATGACGGTTACGCTGGCCACGTTCATGGAGGTGCTGGACTCCTCCATCGCCAACGTCTCCCTGCCCCACATCGCCGGGGGCCTGGGTGCCACGCAGGATGAAGCCACCTGGGTTCTGACCGCATATCTGGTGGCCAACGCCATCATTCTGCCTGCCGGCGCCTACATGACCACCTTCATCGGGCGCAAGAAGTTCTACATGATCTGCGTCGCGCTGTTCGGCATCAGCAGTGCGCTCTGCGGCTTTGCGCCCTCGCTGCCGCTGCTGGTCTTCTTCCGCGTGCTGCAGGGCATCGGCGGCGGCGGCCTGGCACCGTCTGAGCAGGCCATCCTGGCCGATACCTTCCCGCCGGAGAAGCGCGGGCAGGCCTTTGCCATGTACGGACTGGCCGTCGTGGTGGCCCCGGCTATCGGCCCCACGCTGGGCGGCTACATTACAGACAACTTTGACTGGCGCTGGATCTTCTTCCTCAACGTGCCCATCTGCCTCATCTCGCTCTTCCTCACCAGCCGCATCGTGGAGGATCCACCCTGGGTGGAGAAGCAGGTGAAGGAGTCGCAGAAGGGTGGCATCAAGCTGGACTTTCTCGGCTTTGGCCTGCTGGCCGCAACCTTCGGCTCGCTGGAGTTTGTGCTGGACAAGGGACAGGAGGACGACTGGTTCTCCTCGCCGCTCATCGTCTTCTTCACCGTCCTGATGGTGGTCGCCTTCGTGATCATGATCTGGTGGGAGCTGCGCCAGCTCCGCACCAACCACCGCCCCATTCTGAACCTGACACTGTTTGACCGGCGCAACTTCAGCATCAGCTTTCTGCTGATGTTTGTGCTGGGCTTCACCCTGTACGGCACCACCATCCTTATCCCGCAGTTTGTGCAGACGCTGCTGGGCTACACGGCAGAGCTGGCTGGCATGGTGCTGTCGCCTGCTGGCCTGATGATGATGGCCATGATGCCCGTGGTGGGCTTCCTGGTAGGCAAGGTGGACCCGCGTAAGCTGATCGCCTATGGCTTCACCATGCTGACCCTCTCGCTGGTGACCATGCACACCATGAACCTGGACATCAGCTACGGCAGACTGGTCTTTCTGCGCTGCTTCCAGGCCTCAGGACTGGCCTTCCTCTTCATCCCGATCAATACCATCGCCTACATCGGCGTAAAGCAGTCGGAGAACAACGACGTCTCTGGCCTGACCAACCTCGCCCGCAACATTGGCGGGTCGTGCGGCACGGCCTTTGTCGCGACCTTTCTTACCCGACGCAGCGCCGCGCACGAGACCAACATGATCCGCAACCTGACCTCCGGCGACCCCGCGTTCGTCAACCAGGTCAGCCGGCTCAAGGGAGTCTTTGGCGGCCACGGCGGTGGCAACCCCATGGTTGGCCCGGGCTCGCACGCCGCACAGGCCTGGATCTACGGCCAGTTGCATCGGCAGGCCGGCATGCTGGCCTACCTGGACATCATCCAATACCTCAGCATCTTCTGCGCCTGCATGTTGCCGCTGCTGCTGCTGATTCCTCGTCCTCCCAAGCACATCAGCGCCGGGGCCGGCCACTAGGCCTCAGCCAGATCTTCGCTGGCGAAACACCACGGCCGCAGGGCCCGGGAGTTACCCTCCCCCAAACCCTGCGGCCGTAGTCGTGCAGCTTACTGTCTGGTGTTGCCCCGCTCTGCGGCCCTAGCGCCCGTCCAGCACCGAGTGGTCCAGCCCGCGCACCTCGCGTCCTGGCGCTGCCTGCAGATCAAACACAATCACGTCGTTCGCGCCCCTACGCAGCCACGGTCCCGGCGCGTACAGTGCCCGCTGCGGACCTGCGTCCCAGATGCGGCCCAACGCCCGCCCGTTAAGCCACAGCTCGCCCTTGGTCCACGCGCTGGTGTCCAGGAAGGTGTCGCCCGGCTGGCTCACCTGCAGCGCACCCCGGTAGAAGCAGGCCCCGGTGCAGGGCTCGTTGCTGTACGGCAGTTGCGCCACGTTGGTCATCGGCAACGGATAGATCTGCCAGCCCCGCAGCTCCGCCTCGCCCAGCAGAACGCGCCCCGTAAGGCCCGCGCGCTCGCCCTCAATCGCCTTGCCAAAGTTCACCCGGCCCGTGTTCTCCACCAGAATGTCCAGCCGTGCGCCGGCGTGCACGGCCGGCAACTGTACCTGCCGCTGGCCCAGGCGACGGTCGATGGTGCCTACCTGCTTGCCATCCACATACACCACGGCATAGCTGTGCACGGTCTGCGGTACCAGCGCCGCACTCGCCGACTCCGGCAGCGTGGTGCGATACAGAATGTATCCGTAGGCCTGGCCCACCTCTTCCATGCTCTGCACCTGCTCACTGCGGATCGGCTGCGGCAGATTGCTCCACAGGGAGGCACTCTGGGTGAGCGACGCTGCGGGTACGCTGACAGGGGCAGGCACCTGCGGCACGGCCGGCGGCTGCACGCCGGTGGCCCTGGTAATAATGTCGCGGAAGGCGAAGTACTTCGGCGTGGTGCGCCCGCTCTCGTCCAGCACGGAGTCATAGTCGTAGCTGGTCACATCGGGCTCGTAGCTGCCCTTGCCGTCGCTGTTCGCGCCGTTCATCCAGCCAAAGCTGGTGCCGCCGTGGAACATGTACAGGCTCACCGAGTAGCCTTGCGCCAGCTCCCACTGCAGGTTAGCCGCCTGTGCCTCAGCGTTGGTGTGGGCATGGCCGCTGCCCCAGTGATCAAACCAGCCTGCCCAGTACTCACTGTTGATGAACGGTCCCTGCGGGCGGAACTGCTTGAGGGTGGCAAACGCGCGCTCCGCATCGCCCTCGCGCTCGCCGCCAAAGTTGATGCCGACCGGCAGCTCTGGCAGCGAGCCATGCGGCACCTGCTCCGGCCCGTCAGCCGTATAGAGTTGCGAGCGGGTAAATCCAGCGGCCACGAGCGCCTGCTTGATCGACTCCATGTACGCGTGGTCTGCGCCAAAGCTGCCGTACTCGTTCTCCACCTGGGTCAGCAGGATGGGCCCGCCGTTGCCGATCTGCAACGGGGCCAGCTCCTGGCCCACGCGCAACAGCCACCGCCTGGCGGGCTCCATAAACTTCGGGTCGCTGCTGCGCACCGTGATGCCGGGCGTCTTGAGCAGCCACGCAGGATAGCCGCCCCACTCCCACTCCGCACAGACGTAGGGACCGGGCCGCAGAATGACGTAGAGCCCCTCCTGCTGGGCCTCGCGGATGAACTCCGCCACGTCGTTGTTGCCGCTGAAGTCATAGACGCCCGGCGAGGTCTCGTGCTCGTTCCAGAAGACATAGGTGGTTATGGTGTTGAGCCCCATGGCCCTGGCCATGCGCAGCCGCGCCCGCCAGTACTCGCGCGGAATGCGCGGGTAGTGCATCTCGCCGGAGAGGATGCGGAAGGGCTTGCCATCCAGCACGAACTGGCCGTTGGCCACGCCAAACGTATGCGGCTCTGCTGCGCGTGCCTGCACACTACCTGCCAGCAACACTGCGGCCAGCACCCCAAGAATCTGCCTGCGGAACGTCATCGACACCTCACCTGGCAGCGTCACACGCCTGCCGGAAATTCAGGCAACATTCTACCCGCAGAAATGCAACCGTTTACAGCCATTGACTTTCCGCCCCGCATTGGCGCACTCTTCCTGCACAGCTCAGAAGCCAGCCGCGGCGAAACTCCCTCAGTTTCGCCCGCTTGTAGCTTCCTCCCCTCTGAACCTCAGGCCCGCTTGTGCAGTGATTCACTCCTCGAGTCAGGCGTCGTGGGGCAAAGTTCCATATCCTTCTGCTCCCATCGTGCCCGGCCCGCCATCCAACGGGATTCACCCTGCAGCGTCTCAGGCCATTGGAGGGCCCTCACATGTCACTTCGTTCCGTGCGCACATCCGTTGTTCTGCCCATCCTGCTCTCCACCCTTGCCGCCGCTCCCTTGTCGCTGCTGGCACAGCACGACGGCTCCGACGGGCCGCCCAATGTGCTCGTCATTCAACGCGAGTACCTGAAGCCCGGCAAAGACTCCAGCGCCCACGACAAGACCGAGGCCGCCTTTCCTCCGGCGCTCGCCAACGGCAAGTCCACCAACTTCTACCTGGGCATGAATGCGCTCTCCGGCCCCTCCCGCGCACTCTTCCTCTCCGGATACACCTCGCTGGCCTCATGGGAGTCCTCCATCAAGGCCGACCGCAGAAACACCACCCTGATGGCGGCACTGGATCACGCGATCCAGGCCGACGGCGAACTGCTGAGCGATTTGGACCAGGGCGTCTTCATCCATCGCGAAGACCTGAGCCTGAACGAGACCAACCTGGTGGGCGCACGCTACTTCGAGATCGTCTCGTTCGTCATCCGGCCCGGTCACGAGCATGAGTTCGAAGAGTCCGTGAAGTTCGCCCGAGACGTGCACCAGAAGGCTGGAACCGGCGCCAAGTGGAGCGTCTTTGAGATCGCCTACGGCAAGGCCGACGGCGATGTCTACCTGGGCCTTACAGCGCTTAAGAGCCTGGCCGACGCCGACGCCGAGATCGCCGAGGGCAAGAAGTTTGAGGCCGCCGCCGGCGAGGACGGCATGAAGAAGCTGCGCGACTGGAACGCCAGCACCGTGCTATCTGTACAGACCAACCTCTACATCTTCAACCCGAAGATGAGCTACCCGCCGCCAAACTGGGTGGCTGCCGAGCCGGACTTCTGGAAGGCACCCGCCGCCCCGAAGAAGGCCGCGGCCAAGCCAGCCGCACCCGCAGCCAAGCCAGCAAACTAACCCGCAAACACAGGGGGGGAGCATCCACGGACGCTCCCCCCCGGTTGCAGGTCCAGCCCCGTCGTTACACCGGGCGCGGGTTGCGTTCCTCAAACTGCCGCTGGTGCCAGTATGGGTAGCCGAGCGGCACCTCGCTGGCGGCGTCGAGCTTCGCCATCTGCTCTGGCGTCAGCGTCCAGCCCACCGCGCCCAGGTTGTCGCGCAGCTGCTGCTCGTTGCGTGCCCCGATGATGAGCGTGGAGACCGTGGGCCGGCGCAGCAGCCAGTTCAGCGCAATCTGCGGCACGGTCTTTCCGGTCTCGGCCGCCACCTCGTCGATCGCCTCCACCACCTTGTAGATATGCTCCAGCGGAACCTGCGGGCCGCTATCCACCACCACCTTGGTGTTCAGGCGGCTGTCTGCCGGGATGCCCACACCGCGGCGAATCTTGCCGGTCAGGCGTCCCCAGCCCAGCGGCGACCAGATCAGCGCGCCCACGCCCTGGTCCAGCGCCAGCGGCATCAGCTCCCACTCATAGTCGCGGCCCACCAGCGAGTAGTACACCTGGTGCCCGACGTAGCGCGCCCAGCCGTACCGCTCGCTCACGCTCAGCGACTTCATCAGGTGCCAGCCAGAGAAGTTGGAGCACGCAAGGTAGCGCACCTTGCCGTCGCGCACCATACGGTCCAGCGTGTTCAGCGTCTCCTCCACCGGCGTGGTCGCGTCAAACGCGTGCAGGTGGTAGACGTCGATGTAGTCCGTGCCCAGCCGCTTCAGGCTGCCCTCCAACGCCTGCATCAGGTGGTAGCGGCTGGAGCCCACATCATTCGGCCCCTCGCCAAACCGGAACGTCGCCTTGGTAGAGATCAGCACATCCTCGCGCCGATACTTCGCCAGCGCCTTGCCCAGCGCCTGCTCGCTGGAGCCGAACGAGTAGATGTCTGCGGTATCGAAGAAGTTCAGCCCCGCATCCATGCACAGGCCCACAATGCGGTCGGCCTCGGCCTCGCTGGTCTTCGCCCATGCCTCAAAGAACTCCCCGCTGGTTCCCAGCGTCCCTGCACCGAAGCACAGCTCCGGCACCTTCAATCCTGAACGGCCCAACACGCGATATTCCATGCACCCTAGGATGCACGAGCAAGGGCCGCCGCGGCTATCGCGAAGTGGCTAAAATAGAGCTATGCCGTTCCCAATCAAAACCTGTGCCGTCTGCGGTGAGGAGTTCGAGCTGAAGCCCGGCAAGCCCGGCTTCGCCAACCGCTGCCTGGAGTGCAGCGTGAACGACGAGCCCGAGGATACGCTGGCCACCCGCGCCATGAACGCCGATACCCTCTCCGGCGTCAAGGAAGCAGCCGAGTCGCGCCGCGCCGCCATGCGGAACCTGCTCTACCGCAAGGACAGCTAGTGCCCTCGCCGCAGCCCAGCCTCGCCTTTCCGGACCAGCCCGAGCTGACGCCCGAGATTCCGCCCACCTGGTGCGAGGGCAGCGACGTGTACCACACCACGGAGAAGTGCACCCGCCTGCAGGCCATCCCGCGCCACCGCCGCGTCCGCTACCTGAACGGCGGCCACGCCCCCGGCCAGCGCCTCTGCTTCAACTGCGAAGACATCATCCGCACCAAACGCACCGGCTAAGCACGGCAAAGCAACCCGCAGCCAGCCCGCCCGGCTGATCTGGGTTGGTGAGGGGAAGGCGGCTTCACGGTACTGATCGAAGTTGCTGTTTACGCTGTCTTTGCGGGAAACTGGACGCTGCTGGTGACAACTGCCTGAGACCGTAGGACAGCGCCTGAATGATCAAACGACTACTGATACTTCTATTCTTCGCACCCGGCGTTTGCTTTGGCTCCCACTGGTGCGCGATGAAGCCAGTGAACGTTGTTGCACCAGCCTACCCGCCAATTGCGAAAGCCGCCCGCCTGCAAGGAGCAGTAATTTCCCGTCTTGAGTTCGGTTCCTCTGGAAACGTATCCAAGGTGGAGATTGTGAGCGGCCATCCGTTGCTAGCGAAATCTGTCGAAACCAGTGAAGGGCACTGGACATTTAGCACAAATGGGAACGCTGATGGCTGCCAGGTCCTTATCATCTCTGAGTTTTCACTATCTGATTCCGAGAAGGCGAACGATGATAAGCGGCCTTGGCCCCACGACCCACCTGGAATCTACAGACAACGTATTCGTGCGCTGTTTATACCGCCACTCTATACGCTCTACTGAAGCAGACCTCCGAGTCCCATGAGGTCATCATTGTGCAGATTTGAGCTGATCAGTAACGATAAACGCCCCTCACAGAAGCTCTAGTTTGAGGCTGGAGACGAGCATCCTGCAAACCCACATCTCAAGATCGAGATGTGGGGCACCCGGCTGCGCCGGCCTCACTCCCAAGTTGCTTCGAGCTCCCATGGACCCTCAAGCAACGAAGTGATTCTTTGAGCGTGAATGGTCAAGGTTTCGAAGAGTGGCGACAGCACGAGATTGATTTGTATGCTGCCTTGATAATCCGCAGGAAGAAGGATCAAACCGCCATGACTTTTTCCATCCACCCGCATATCTCCCTCGCTAGCATATGCGCCGAGTTCTGCCGGTGTACCCTGAACTCGCATGCCTTGGAAGACCAGGCGGCAGTTCTGCCAGCCGGACTCTTGTGCATCTTCGAAGACAATGCCGTTAGATTTGAAAATACACGCACGGAGTAGAGCATGCCCCCCGCCATCCGAATTGCAAACGAGCTCAAGCAGTCGTGCGTCATGAAAGTCCATACCGATAGTCATAGTTGAACCAGTGTAGAAGGCTGTTGATCGTCCACTTACCCTGGATTAGGAACGATAAACGCCGTTCACGGAAGCTCTAGTTTGAGGCTGGAGACGAGCATCCTGCAAACCCACATCTCAGAATCGACATCTGGGGCACTTGGTAAGATGCTTTTTCATTGCAGGCAGGATCGCATCCTGCGAATATGACGGCGAGGCCCGGAGCGATGAAAAAGCTAGCTTTTCTGCTGGTCGTTATAGCGATCCTGTACTTTGCCTTTCGGGACGATACCCCAAAGCCACATCCACGTTTGTACTCTACCTCGTCCGATCCGAACGCAGATGGGCCTGACGCCGATGATTCATCTACCGCAATCGGTGATTGGGGAAGCGGTCACCAAGCTGGGTATGATTGGGCAAAGGATAAGGACATCGATGATGAGGATGACTGCGACATCGCTGGGGACAACTCAAACTCCCCATCATTTGCTGAAGGCTGCAAGGACTACGTCGAGGAGAATCACAAGGACTACGTCGAAGAGAATCAATAGATTGGGCTAGCCAACGTAGTTAGAACCCATAAACGCCCTCCCCTCATCCGCCCCTGCCTCCGAACCGGGTTTCGCACCTGCGCCCCTGCTGCATCCCGGGCATTCGCGGTAACATCTTTAAGTAGAGATATGCTGCGTGCTGCTGCCAACCCGGTGACCGCCCCCAGCGTGACGCCGCGCCGTCACGACTTTGCCTAGCTGCGCCCCGGCCCTGTCTCCCCCCTTTCCCCTTGATCCTTATAGACTTGTGCCCTGCCCGGCAGGATGGAGAACCACCATGTTTGATCGCCTCGACCAGCTCGAAGCCCGTTACGAAGACCTCGGCCAGCAGATGTCTGACCCCACCCTGGTGCAGGACCAGAAGAAGTTCCAGGCCGTGGCCAAGCAGCACCGCGAGCTGGAGCCCGTGGTCGACAAGTTCCGCGAGTACCGCACCGTGAAGAACGGCATCGCCGAGGCCAAGGCCATGCTGGCCGACTCCGACGCCGACATCCGCGAGATGGCCGAGGCCGAGCTGCAGTCGCTGGAGCCGCGCATCCCCGAGCTGGAAGAGCAGCTGAAGGTGCTGCTGCTGCCCAAGGACCCGAACGACGACAAGAACATCATCATCGAGGTGCGCGCCGGCACCGGCGGCGACGAGGCCTCGCTGTTTGCCGCAGAGGTCTTCCGCATGTATCTGCGCTTTGCGGAGCAGCATCGCTGGCGCGTCGAGGTGCTGTCGGAGTCGCCCTCTGAGGTGGGCGGCCTGAAGGAAGTGACCGCCATCTTTGAAGGCGACAAGGTCTACTCGCAGATGAAGTACGAGTCCGGCGTACACCGCGTGCAGCGCGTGCCGGCCACGGAGACGCAGGGCCGCGTGCACACCTCCGCCATTACGGTGGCCGTGCTGCCGGAGGCCGAAGAGGTGGACGTGAAGATTGAGGCCAAGGACCTGCGCGTGGACACCTTCTGCTCCTCGGGCCCGGGCGGGCAGAGCGTGAACACCACGTACTCCGCCGTGCGCATTACGCACCTGCCCACCAACACGGTGGTGAGCTGCCAGGACGAGAAGTCGCAGATCAAGAACCGCGAGAAGGCCATGCGTGTGCTGCGCGCCCGCCTGTACGAGGTGGAGATGGAAAAGCAGCACGCGCTGCAGGCCGCCGCGCGCAAGTCGCAGGTGGGCAGCGGCGACCGGTCAGAGAAGATCCGCACCTACAACTTTCCGCAGAACCGCATGACCGACCATCGCATCGGGCTGACCAACCACCAGCTCGCCATGGTGATGGAGGGCATGCTGCAGCCCACCGTGGACGCACTGATTGCCCACTACACGGCCGAGAAGCTGAGGGCCGAGGCAGAGAACGCCTGACCGCGCTGCGCAGCGCAGGTCGGCACACAACCTTGCAGCACCCGAGCCATTGCAACACTTGCAACACGGCCACTTTTGTAACCAAGGAGAATACAAACATATGTCGAAGCGTGAATTTCAGACAGAAGTCAGTCAACTCCTGCAGCTCATCATTCACTCCCTGTACTCGCACCCGGAGATCTTTCTCCGCGAGCTGATCTCCAACTCGTCTGACGCACTGGATAAGCTGCGCTACCTGACCCTGACCGACGAGACGTACAAGGCGCTCCCCTTTGAGCCGCGCATTGACCTGGAGCTGGATGAAGAGGCGAAGACGCTGACCCTTGCGGACTCCGGCATCGGCATGAACGAAGAGGACCTGACGGCCAACCTCGGCACCATTGCGCGCTCTGGCACCAAGAACTTTCTCGCCCAGCTCTCGGGCGATGCGCGCAAGGACTCCAACCTGATCGGCCAGTTTGGCGTGGGCTTCTACAGCGCCTTCATGGTGGCGGATCGCATTGAGGTCACCTCCCGCAAGGCCGGTGAAGACAAGGCCTGGCGCTGGATCAGCGATGGCAAGACCGGCTTTGAGATTGAGCCCGCCGAGCGCGCCGCAGCCGGCACCACCATCCTGCTGCACTTCAACGACGAGGGCCAGCAGTATGCCAGCAGCTGGCGGTTGCGCGAACTGGTCAAGAAGTACTCCAACCACATCGCCTTCCCCATCTACCTCACCTACGACAAGTCGGAGTGGAACGAGGAAGAGAAGAAGTCCACGAAGTCCCGCACCACCGAGCAGGTGAACGCCGCCAGCGCCCTGTGGCGGCGGCCCAAGAGCGAGCTGAAGGACGAAGACTACAAGGAGCTGTACAAGTCCCTCTCCGGCGACTGGGAGGACCCGCTCTTCTGGTTCCACACCCGCGCCGAGGGCAGCCTGGAGTACACCACGCTCTTCTTCATCCCCGCCAAGGCACCGATGGATCTGTACCAGGCGGACTATAAGGGCGGCGTCAAGCTGTACGTCAAGCGCGTCTTCATCATGGACGACGCCAAGGAGCTGCTGCCGCAGTACCTGCGCTTTGTGCGCGGCATCATCGACAGCGAAGACCTGCCGCTGAACGTGAGCCGCGAGATTCTGCAGCAGAACCGCGTGCTCACGACCATCCGCACCGCCAGCGTCAAAAAGATTCTGACGGAGCTGAAGAATATCGCCGCTGACCGGCCCGAGGAGTACAAGACCTTCATCCAGCTGTACAACCGTCCGCTGAAGGAGGGCCTGTACAGCGACTTCGCCAACCGCGAGACGCTGTTGGATCTGATCCGCGTCAAGTCCACCGCAGTGGAGGGCCTGACCAGCCTGGCGGAGGCCAAGGCCCGCATGCAGAGCGAGCAGAAGGCCATCTACTACATCACCGGCGGCAATGAGACGCTGCTGCGCAACTCGCCCCTGCTGGAGATCTACAAGAAGAAGGGCATTGAGGTGCTCATTCTCGACGACGAGATCGACGAAATCGTCTTCTCCAGCATCGACAAGTACGCCGAGACAGACCTGAAGGCCGTAAACAAGAGCGCCACCAGCGACGACCTGAAGGACGAGAACGCCGCAGCCAGCGCCGAGGCCATCCAGCCCCTGCTCGACGCCATCCAGGCCACGCTGGGTGATCGAGTGAAGGAGGTGCGCGCGTCGGTGCGGCTGGCCGGCAGCCCGTCCTGCATCGTCTCCGACGAGGAGCAGCCCTCGCTGCAGATGCAGCAGATGCTCCGCGCGATGGGGCAGAAGGATATTCCCGCGCCGAAGCCAACGCTGGAGATCAACCCCGACCACGAGATCGTCAAGAAGCTGCTGCCGCGCGCCGCTGAGCCTATCGCGCAGGACGCCGCCTGGCTGCTGTTTGACCAGGCTCTGCTGCTGGAAGGCGTTCCGCTGCAGGACCCCGCGAGCTTTGTGCAGCGCCTGAACCAGGTGTTGGCGCTCTCGCTGTAAAGGGCAAGCAAAAGCTAGCCGTTAGCTAGTAGCTTTAAGCTAACGGCTAATAGCTAGCTTCTACGCTCTTCCGCTGAACTCGCCCGTCTCGGTGGCGATCTTGATCTTCTCGCCTTCTTTGATGAAGGGCGGCACGCGCAGCTCCAGGCCGGTCTCCACCTTGGCCGCCTTGGTGCCGCTGCCGCTGGAGAAGTCGCCACGCGACGCCGGCTCGGTCTCGGTCACTGTGAGCTCCACAAAGATGGGCAGTTGCAGCCCGATGGGGTTGCCGTTGTACTTGTGCACTTGCAGCATCAGGCCTTCGGTCAGGTAGTCCATGGCATCGCCCAGCATGGCCTCGTCCAGAGTGAGCGTTTCAAAGCTCTCCTGATCCAGAAAGTGCGAGCCTTCGCCGTCGCTGTAGAGGTAGGACGCTGGCACCAGCGCCAGGTCTGGCTCCGCAAACTTCTCCTGCGCCTTGAAAGTCTTCTCAAACACTGCCTGCGTCAGCAGGTTGCGCATCTTCAGACGCACCAGCGTCTGCCCGCCACGCGCCGTCGGGGTGGAGATATCGGAGTCCAGACACGCGTACGGCGCGCCCTCGTACTCGAACATCATCTTGCGCTTGATATGAATCGCTTCTGTCAGTGCTGCCAAATCTGCCCCTCCTCAAAGTACCTACCGGCGACACCACGCACCGCAGCCCTGCCGCGGGTGCGCGTGTCTCTCTTTGAGTATAAAGAGTCCTTGTAAAGAAGCGCCTTATGCGTATACTGTGCGCTCGGGCCACTACTTCCAACAATTGGATACGCCGCATGGTTTCGGTTGAAGCCTTTTCTGAGCTGCTGCAAATGCTTTACTCTGCCCCGCTTCATAAAGAACAATGGCAGCGATTTCTAACTTCAGTTTGTAACCATACCGGGTTCACCAGCGGGTATTTTTTCTCAGCCAGCACCAAGGCTGGCTTTGTCGTGATTGCCGAAGGCGGCACCCTGCAGAGCCGCATGATGCTGCAGGCCTACAACAATGGCTATGCACGGCAGGACCCCTTCCGCGCCGCAGCTATTGCGCTTGCCCGCCACCGCGACCCCGTCGGCGTCTACTCCGAGGACGACCTGGTGCCTGCGGAGTCCCTCGTAGACAGTCCGTACTACCAGGCCGTTCACGTCCCGATGAATCTTCGCTACGGTGCACTGGTCGCCCTCAACGTCTCACTCTGCCGGTTTGAGGCCATCAGCATCTGGCGCAGCGAACAGGAGGGGCCGCTCGACCCGGATTCCCGCCGCCTGCTGGAGCTGCTGCTGCCGCATATCCGCAGCGCACTCGAGTTTCGCCACGCGCTGGGCGCAGCCAATCATCTGCTGGCGCTTGCCCAACTGCTGGCCAACGCCAATCCGGACCCGGTTTTCGCCCTCAGGGCCGACGGCCGCATCGAGTCGGCCAATACAGCAGGGGAAGCGCTGCTGCGCGCACGCGATGGACTCTGCCTGGAGCAGGGCAGGCTTGCCGCCACCAACAGCACACAGGCCGCCGGACTGGCTGCCTTGCTGTCATGCGCGGGACGAGGCAACGTCCTCGCCCTGCACCGCACAGGCCGCAAGCGGCCTCTGAACCTGATCACAACCCCGTTGGCAGAGAAAGACCGCCAGGCAACCCGGGCCGACCTGCTGCTGTTGGTCAATGACCCGGATAAGCCCGTACACCTTCATGACGGAGCCCTGCGCAGCCTTTACAGCTTTACCCCGGCTGAAACCGAGATCGCCAGCGGCCTGCTGATGGGATACTCCCCGGTCGAGATCTCCTGCCTGCGTCGCGTGTCCGCTTCCACGGTGCGCCAGCAGGTAAAGGCCATGCTGCAGAAGACCGCCTGCACCCGCCAGGCCGACATGGTCCGCCTGCTCATGACGCTGCCGCAGAATGCAGTCACCGCAGCAGTTGCAGACTCTTAAATTCTTAGGCGATTTATACCGTTTGGTAGATGACGTGGCACTGGATACCCCGCTAGATTCCCCACAGTAGTCATTCCATCTCATTCACTGTGGGAGAGATCCATGAAGATACATTCACTCGCACGTGTCTTTGGGAGCCTAGCTCCTTTGCTCACTGCCTTGTTCTCCAGTCACGCTGCCCTTGCACAGGCCAAGTCCGCTCCGGAGCAGCCTCTGCCCCGCTTTGGCGTCCAGCTTACCGTCGGCTCGTTAGGCGCTGGCATCCAGGCCGCAACGGCCCTGGCGAAGCATACCGATGTGCGCGGCGGGTTCAATTACTTCAGCTACAGCCTGAGCGGCACCCGCAGCAGCGACAACCTGACCTACAGTGGCACGCTGCGTCTGGCATCGGGCGAACTGCTGCTAGACCAGCACTTCGGCCCCTTCCACCTGAGCGGCGGCGCGCTCATCTACAACGGCTTCCAGGCCAGCGGCAACGTCAACGTGCCGGGCGGCAGCTCGTTTACCCTCAACAGCAACACCTACTACAGCGATGCGGCCGATCCTGTAACCGGAACCGGCACCATTACGGTTCGCAAGGCCGCGCCCGAGGTGCTCATCGGCTTCGGCAGCCTGCTGCCGCGCAGCAACCGTCACTTTACCTTCAACTCCGATATCGGAGTCGTATTTCAAGGGTCGCCCGCCGTTGCGCTCAACCTGCTTGGCAGCACCTGCACAACGGCGACCACGGGCTGCTCCAAGATCAGTACGAACACAACCGCACAAAGCGACATTCAGGCAGAACAGACAAAGCTGAACTCTGACCTGAAGCCGTTCCAGTTCTACCCGGTACTACGCTTCGGATTTGGATACAAATTCTGAGGCTGCCAATGCCCGGAAGGCTTTATCAGGTAGCTCGGTAGCGGCGCGCTCTACTCCAGCAGACGCGCCGCAGCCAGCGACCGAGGCGCTTGACGCCTGAAAGAACGTGATGAGAACCAGTCAGCGATATCAGGCTTTGGAGGTAGAGTCATGCATGAGCAATCCATTGCAAGGCGTGCCGGAGGAGTCGTAACTCGACTGCTTCTCGTTGCTGTCACAAGTCTCCTGATAAGCAGCTGTTCTGGGGGTGGGGGTGGCGCTGCTACCTTCACGAGTACGAGCACCAATACGCAGAGTTATTCGATAGCGGCCAATGTATCGGGCTTAAGCGGAACCGGCCTGTCCCTTATCCTGAACGGCGGGCAAAGCATCCCCGTAAGTGCGAACGGCACCGTTAATGCTGCCTCCGGCCTAGCCAGTGGAACCGCCTATTCTTTGAGCGTCAACACTCAGCCGATCAATCCGGTTCAGACATGCACGCCAGTTGGATCATCCGGAACGATCGGCACCGGCAGTGTAGTTGTGCAGATATCTTGCGTTGCCGGCACAGCGACCACGGTGAATGCCGCTTCGAGTTCCGTCACGATCGACCCGGCCGTACCAGCGAGTGCGGTCAATGCGATTGTGAGCGTCGACTCGGTTTTAGACTCGGCAAAGCCGGGTTCGCCCCTGTACGTTCCGGTGAGCGAGGCTGGTGGCGTAACCCTCGTTGTAGCCGTCGACGCCTCAGGCAATATGCTGCTGGCTGCCGATACCGCTTCAGGATCAGCCAACCTGACTGCCGATTCCACTGCGATTGCACTCGTTCGCATGTCGTTAGGAGCGGTGCCCGAAGGTTCCAATCCGGCGCTGCTCGATGGGGCAATCCAGGCAACCGCAGGCTATCCGGCACTGCTATCGGCGATCAATAGCGCGCTGGCCCAGGGCATTGCACCCAGCACCCAGAACGCCGTATACGCGGCCATACTGACCGTAAGCAGCCAACTGCCATCGGCGGCAGTCTCTTCCTCCGCAAGCATTGCCCGCAAAGTGCGCAGCAACGTCTCGTTCGACGCACCTCTGGACAGCCCATACACTTTGTATTCGTTTCCGTCACTGCCCGGCACTTCAACCTCTACCGGGTCGCTGGGAGTTACCGGAGCAAACTCCGACGGAAGCGTGAATGTACAAAATACGACATTCATTGCGTGGTCACTCGCCTCGGCGGATACGAGTGGGAACCTGCTGGGCTGCGCTACCCCGGGGAGTGCTCCTAAGTATAATCCTGACTGCTCTGTTCTCGTGGGTCGTACCGGCCTACTGGCGCGCGTCGGTGTTGGATCGATCAGCAGCGTGGCTGTATCCGGCATACCCTACGCATTCAATCTGACTTTGGAACAAAACACCATCTCAAAAAGGGCGAATGCCATCGCTCTTACTGAAGATATAGTTACCACCGTTATCTCGTACTACACGGCTGGCAAAGCTAGTCCGGCTTTGAATTGCGTGAGCGGGGTCGTCAATTATCTCCTGCCGCCTACAAAGATAGCTTCCCTTGTCGCGAATACCAGCGCATCCACCTTCCAGTCGCAGTTGTGGGCTACTCTGGGGCCAAGCGGCCCCCTAGCCAGTCTTTCTGCTCTAGCCTCTGTCGTTGGAAACGTATCAGCGTGCGGCGCTAACATCGGACTTCCCGCAAGCCTAGCTGGAGCCAACCCTGCTGGCGGTTCAAGCGTGCTAGGTTCTTTAGGTTCGTTTTTGTCTGGTTATGCAAACTTTATGGAGAACCAGTTTCTAAAAGGAGTGATTGGTATCGGCAATGCCAGTCTCACGGCTGGCGGCATAGGGATAGAGGGCGGAGAGATGCTGGCCACCTGGAACTTTGCACCGAAAGCCGTTGGCGTATGTGAGGATGCAACGCTTACCAACTGCGCGGTAACCCTTCAATTTTCACCGAACCCACTCACGTTCACAACGCTTGGCGGGTCGGGTACTCCGCAGATGTCTGCACTGGACGACAAGGGCAATCCGACACTCTGGCCTCCGGACGTCGAGTTCTCGTTACCCACAGGATCACCTTCAGGGTTGTCGGTCAACAGCACTTCGGGCAATGTGACCGTGGCCGCTGGCACACCTGCCGGCACATACGCCGTAAACGCCCTCGACCAGTCAACGGGCTACACCGGTAGCTTTAGTGTCGTTGTATCCCCGGCTCCGCCACAACAGTCTTTTACCTATGCCTATACGATCGTATTCCAAGGTGTTGACTGCGGACAGTCCGTCAGCGCTTCCTTTTCGGCGTCCACTCCCAGTGGCACCTCGGCGTCTGGCTCGTCGAGCTATACCGGTACAGTCTGTACGGCTTTCAACGCGGGTAATTCCCAGCCCGTATGGACCTCAATAGGTAATGGCTCCTCTTTTGCATTTACAGGATCGGTTACTACAACCTCTACAGGCCCAGGAAGCATCAACGGATCCACTACCGACCAGGACGTCGCGTTGTGCGACGTTGAAGTCATTACCTACGAGGCGAGTGGCAATACCAACTACGCCGTATATTCAAGCGATTGGACCGGATTATGCAAAAACGGAGGCGGCCCGCTGGTGTCGGGTCCGATTGGATCGGGACCGTTCTAAGTAAGGCCCAAGTCGTTCTCACCAGTAGCTAGCCTGGATACAAGTGCATCGGCGGGTGGCCCGTATTTAGAACCAGCCACTACCGCACAGGTGCCCCATCCTTCGCGCATTTTGGGAAGAATGGGAAGTAGGGACTTTCTGCGCAACCCACTCCAACCATACACTTCAGGCTTTCTTCTCTCCCACCCTTCGCGGTGATACTGCGAAGGATGGGGCACCCGAGCGGTAGTGGCGGTCAGAGGATGAGAAGCATAAGCTGCCCGGCTGCAGAGCAGATTCAACCACTCGTCACACAAGGCAACTGGTCATGCAACACGTGCTTCGGTATAGACTGGCACGTCGCTGCCCGGCGTTCTGTGCGTGCGCTGTACGCCAGCGGGTTGCGGCCGCGCGCACAGCTTTGCGATTCCCGCCAGGAGAAGCCCTCACGATGTCCATGATGCCCATGCTGCCTTCGCACCGCCTGCAGGTTCGCCGCGCTATGTTGCTGGGCGCGGTTGCCACGTTGTTTGCCGCCAGTTGCGCCGCACAGACGCCAGCACAAAGCCCAGCCCAGCCTGCGGCACGCACAGCCGCGCACACCGCCGCACATACTGAGGCGACAGACCTGCCGGTCAGCGCGCCGGAGTCTGTCGGCTTCTCTGCCGCGCGGCTCGAGAACCTGCACGCCATCCTGCAGCAGGCCGTGGACCAGAAGCAGATTGCCGGCATCGTCACCATTCTGGCCCGGCACGGCAAGGTGGTGGACTACCGCACCTACGGCCAGCGCGACATGGCCACCGCCGCGCCCATGACCAGGGACGCCATCTTCCGCGACTACTCCATGACCAAGCCCGTAACAGCCGTGGCGATGATGATTCTGTACGAGCAGGGCAAGTGGCTGCCCTCGGACCCCATCGCCAAGTACATTCCGGAGTTTGCCCACCTGAAGGTCTTTGCCGGGGTGGACGCCAGCGGCACCATGAAGCTGGTTGAGCCCGAGCACCCGCCCACCATGGGCGAGCTGATGACCCACACCGCCGGCTTTACCTACGGGCTCTTCGGCAACACACCTGTGGATGCGCTCTACCGGCAGGCCGACGTGCTGCACTCCGCCAGCCTGCAGCAGATGATTGAGAAGGTGGCGAAGCTGCCGCTGCTGTACCAGCCGGGCAAGGGCTGGACCTACAGCATCTCCATGGACATTCAGGGTTACATTATCGAGAAGCTCTCCGGCGAGTCGCTGCCGGACTTCTACCAGCACCACATCTTTCAGCCACTGGGCATGCGCGATGCGGGCTTCTTTGTACCACCGGCCAAGCGCAGCCGCTTCGTTACGCGCTACCAGTCTGACGCGCATGGCCAGCTGAGCGCTTTCCCCACGGTCAACGGCATCTCCACCGACTACGCGGAGCAGCCTGCCATGCCCTCCGGCGGCGGCGGCATGGTCTCCACCGCCGCAGACTACTATCGCTTTACCGAGATGCTGCGGCAGCACGGCAGCCTGAACGGCGCACACGTGCTGGCGCCGGCCTCGGTTACGCTGATGAGCTCCAACCACCTGGCACCGCAGCTGCTGACAGGCCAGTTCGGCATTGGCTACCAGACCATGCGCCCGGGCTTTGGCTACGGCTACAACTGCGCCGTGGTGTTTGACCCGCCAACCGCCGGCCTGCCCGAGGGCAAAGGCACCTTCTTCTGGGACGGCGCCGCCGGCACCTGGTTCTGGGTAGACCCCACCAACGACATCGTCTTCATCGGCATGATTCAGCGAATGCTGGGCCCGGACAGCCCCAACCTGGAGTACCGCAGCCGCTCCGCCGTATACGGTGCGCTGGTGGACCCGGCGAAGTAGCGCAGGCAGCAGCCTGCCCTGCTACACTGCGACAGGCGTGCGCGGCCAACCAGCCCGCACGCACCGCCGCTATGACCCTCCGCCAGGCCCTTACGGAAGCCACCGCGCAGCTTGCCGCGCAGCCGCAGCTGCAGCAGACCGCCCAGCGCGACGCCGAGCTGCTGCTGCTGCACACACTGGGCCTGCCGCGTACGGCGCTCTACAGCGCGCCGGAGCTGCCGCTCACCCCTGGGCAGCTCTCTCTATATAGAGATGCCCTGCGGCGGCGGCTGACGCTCGAACCCATCCAGTACATCACCGGCACGCAGGAGTTCTATGGCCTGGCACTGGCCGTTACTCCGGCGGTACTCATCCCGCGGCCAGAGACCGAGCTGCTGGTAGAGGCCGTGCTGGAGCGCCTGCCCCGTGACCGGCCGGTGAAGATCGCTGACGTCGGCACCGGCTCCGGAGCCATTGCCCTGGCGCTGGCCACGCATCTGCCGCTGGCCGAGGTGACCGCGCTCGACCTCTCCCCGGAGGCACTCACCGTGGCGCGCAGGAACGCCCACACCCACCGGCTGGAGCCGCGCGTGCGGCTGCTCCACTCCAACCTGCTGGGCGCAGTGGCTGGCGAGCGGTTTGACGCCGTAGTCGCCAACCTGCCCTATGTCCCCACCGGCGACCTGCCCGAACTTCACCCCCAGGTTGCTGATTATGAACCACATAGCGCCCTGTTTGCCGGGCCGGATGGGCTGGACGCATACCGGCAGCTGCTGCCGCAGGCGCGGGCGGCGCTGGGCCCGGGCGGTCTGCTGGCGTTGGAGTTTGGCCAGGGACAAGCCGCAGCAGTCCGCGATCTGCTGACGGACTGGTATGACATCCTGACGCTCAAGGATCTGCAGGGAATCGTCCGCACGTGTATGGCCTGGCGTAGCTAGCGGGCCGCCGTGCGGGGACGCCAGCCTCGGCTGGAGAAGACGATTCCTCCGAAAATAGGGCTAAGGTCAGCGCTAACGGAGTCCCATTAAGCCCTTAATTTTCATTGACAGTGCTTCTCGCCGCTCCATATAGTTCAACGGCACTAGGAATGACACCGGCTTGCGCGCTCAAAACGACCGGTCAGACCAATGCCTAACTAACTACGAACCGAGGACTACAAATCAATGTACCGAATCTTTTCAGGTGGCCTGAAGATCTCACTCTTCGCAGCCATTGCGGTCGGGATTCCCGTGTCGGTTGCTGGATTTGCGCCTGCTGCGTACGCACAGGTCGCAGGTACCGCCAGCATCCAGGGCACGGTAACCGACCCATCCGGCGCTGCAATTCCCAATGCAACGGTGACACTCACCAATACTGATACGCACGCCAGCCGTACCGCCGTCACCGATGGCGCGGGCATCTACTCCATGCCGAACGTGACCGTCGGGCCGTACACGCTCACGGTTGCAGCCAGCGGCTTCCAGGGCTACGTGCAGAAGGGCACCCTCGAAGTCGGTAACGCGCTGCAGATCAACCCGAACCTGAAGGTCGGTTCCTCCAGCGAGCACGTCGAAGTGCAGGCCAGTGGCGTCGCCATTGAGACCGACAGCAGCACCTACAAGCAGGTGATCGACCAGCAGAGCATTACGGAGCTGCCGCTGAATGGCCGCCAGGCCACGCAGTTGCTGCTCATCTCCGGCGGCGCGGTCAACACGCCCGGCAACGACATGACCACCAGCAAGAACTACGCCAGCTCCGTGGTAATCGCGGTGGCCGGCGGCCAGGGCAACTACAACAACTACGTGCTCGATGGCACCAGCAACGTCGACGTCTTTACCAACGTCAACCTGCCGTTCCCCTTCCCCGATGCGCTGCGTGAGTTCTCGGTCGAGTCGAACTCGCTGCCGGCCAGCAACGGCCTGCACCCGGGCGCACTGGTCAACGTCGTCACCAACTCCGGCACCAACCAGTTGCACGGTTCGGCGTTCGAGTTCCTGCGCAACAACTACCTGAACGCGAACAACTTCTTCGCTACCAAGAAGGACACGCTGCACCGTAACCAGTTCGGCGGCACCATCGGCGGCAAGATCATCACCGACAAGCTGTTCTTCTTCGGCGGTTACCAGGGTACGCGCGAGTCGCAGGCCACCAACGCTGCAAAGAGCTGCGTTCCTACCGCGGCAGAGCTGTCGGGCGATTTCAGCCAGCAGCCTACCAGCGGCAACTGCTCGCAGACCGTCATTGCGGCTGGCAAGACCCTCGTCGATCCTTCCACGGGTCTGGTGATCAACACCACCAACCCCTCGCTGCCCAACTACCGCAAGGTACCTACCAGCAGCATCGTTCCCCAGGCAACGGCGATTGCAGCCACACTGCCGCTCTCGCAGGCTGACCCGGTCTCCGGTCTCATCCAGGTCGCGCTGCCGGCCATCAACCGCGAAGATCAGTACGTGGGACGCGTAGACTACACGATCAACCAGAAGCACTCTGCGTTCTTCCGTGCCTACGTCACCAACTACTTTGCTCCGGCCTTCTACTCGCCCACCAACCTGCTGCTCACCACGACAGCCGGTACCGATGAGCGCGTGATGAACTACACCCTGGGCGAAACGTACATCATCTCGCAGAACCTGGTAAACACCTTCCACGGTGGCTTCTGGCGCCGCCGCGACAACCGCGGACCAACGGCCGGCGGCTTGAACGCGCAGCACTTCGGCATCAACATCTACACCTACGTACCGGCGGACTTCCGTCTCTCGGTCAGCAACTACTTCAACGTCGGCTGCGGCATCTGCTCGCCCGGCTTCTTCAACACCTACGGTCAGGACTACAACGACGACCTGAACTGGCTGCACGGGAAGCACCAGATCAGCTTCGGCGTGGAGTTTCAGCGCATAGGTCAGAACACGAATGCCGGTTACCTGCAGAACGGAAACTTCAGCTTCTCCGGTGGCCTGTCGGGCATCAACAACAGCAACAAGGGCGAGCCGCTGATCGACTTCATCACCGGCCAGCAGAACGCCTTTGGCCAGAGCCGCGCCCAGTTGACCGCGTACCGTGAGAGCGTCTACGGCTTCTACGCGCAGGACACCTGGCACGCGACTTCGCGTCTCACCCTCAGCGCCGGCGTCCGCTGGGAGCCGTACTTCGTCCCAACCGACCTGAAGGCACGCGGCAGCACGTTTGACCTGACCGCCTTCAACAACAACCAGCACAGCACCGTGTACCCCAACGCACCAGCCGGATCGTTCTACTACGGCGACCCAGGCGTGCCGAAGTCGTATGCGAACAACAGCGTTGCGAACTTCTCGCCACGTCTCGGCGTTACCTACGATCCCACAGGCAAGGGCAAGACGGTCGTCCGCGCCGGCATGGGCATTATGTATGACACGCCCGGCCTCTTCTCCACCCAGCGTATGACCTCCAACCCGCCGGTCGTCAACGAGATCGACCAGACGGGCCAGATCAGCCTGGCAAACCCCTACAGCAACTATCCGGGCGGCAACCCCTTCCCGGGTGTCTTCCCGCCCGACGCCTCGGCAACCTTCCCCACTTCGGGCCTGTTCATCCTCATCCCGAAGAACCTGAAGGTTCCGGTCATCAACCAGTGGACGGCGAGCATCCAGCAGGACCTGGGCCATGGCTGGAGCGCCTCCATCAACTACCTGGGCAACAAGACCACCCACCTGTGGCTCGGTCAGTCGCCCAACCCGGCTACCTACATCCCCGGCACCTGGACGGGCGCTGGCTCCTGCGGCGCTCTGACGGTCTCGCCGGGCACCGGCAAGAACTGCTCCGGTACGGGCAACACCGCATACCGTACCAAGCTGGCACTGCTGAACCCCGTGCAGGGCGCGTACTACAACGTGGGCATGACCTACATCGACGACGAGGCAAACGCCAACTACAACGGCGTGATCCTGGCCGCGCAGCACCGCATGTCGAACAACTACAGCCTGCTCATCAACTACACCTGGTCGCACTGCATCAGCCCCGGCGATGCAAATGGCGACGTAACCAACGGCACCTATGAGAACCCTGCCAATCCGCGTGGGGACCGCTCCAACTGCGGTTACGATATTCGGCACATCTTCAACACGTCGTTTATCGCAAAGACGCACTTCAACAACATGTCGCACACCGCCCGTCTGCTGGCGAATGGCTGGGAGGTTGCACCGCTCGTCCGCATCCTGAGCGGCGCACCCCTGAACGTAACCACTGGCAGCGACAACTCGCTCACGGGTATCGGCCTGGATCGTCCGAACCTGATCAACCCCAACGCCGTATACTCGCACACGAAGATCACCCAGCAGGCATCAGGTGGCAACCTGCAGTACCTGTCGGCGGCTTCGTTTGGCGCATTCCAGGCCAATGCGACCGGTACCTTCGGCAACCTGGGCCGCAACGCCTTCCGGCAGCCGGCCTACTACGATCTGGATGCTTCGATCAGCCGCCAGTTCGATCTGTACGAGCGTCTGGCCTTCAACCTCCGGTTCGAGGGCTTCAACATCCTCAATCACCCGAACTTCAACGGCTTTACGACCTCGCTCAACTCCAGCACCTTTGGCTACGCGACGTCGTCACAGGCCGCCCGCATCTTCCAGCTCGCGGGCAAGTTCACCTTCTAACCCAACTGCAACCTAACCCAAGGCGGCCAGCAATGGCCGCCTTGCTGTTTTAACGCGTACACTCATGGGCGCGTACATCCCGTCCCGGGCCCGCTTCCGTCCAACCTGCCAGACACGAGGACTCCGCCATGACGACACAACAGCTCCAGGAACACCTCTTCCGCCAGGAAGAGCGCCTGCTGCACCCGGACCGCGAGGCAGACCGCACGGCGCTGCTGCCGCTGCTGGCCGACGAGTTCAAGGAGTTTGGCTGCTCCGGTCGCATCTTCAACCGCGAGCAGGCCATCGACGTTCTGCTGCACAGCACGGTACGCCACGCAGAGATCGTCTACTTCCAGCTCACGCTGCTGGCGCCAGACGTGGCGCTGGTGAACTATCACACCACCATGCTGCTTACCACCACGTTGCGATCCTCCATCTGGGTGCAACGCAGGGGCTGCTGGCAGATCCTCTTCCATCAGGGAACCGTGGTGCCGAAGCTGCCGCTCTAGACCCGCGATAATTCTGTTGTGCAATGCCTCGCAAGTGGGCTTGTCCCCAGCTATCTTTAATGGCATGCCTCTGCACGCCGCCCTTGCCTGGTTTCGCCACTCCCTGCTGCGTTCGTCCTTTGCCCTGCTGGTGACGGGGATGCTGGCCGGGTGCGGCGGTGCTGGCAGCACGGGAAGCTCTGGCTCCACCGGCACCCCCACCCCCACCCTCATCGCGCTGAGCGGCGTGGTCAACAGCGGCTCGCAGACGGTCGCTGCGGCCTCCGTCCAGCTCTACGCTGCGGGGCTTACCGGCAACGGCTCAACCGCCACGGCACTGCTGGCAACGCCTGCGCAGACGGATAGCAGCGGCCACTTCACCACGTCCAGTGCCTACACCTGCCCGGCCGACAGCGCGCCTGTGTACATGGTGGCCTCCGGTGGCAGCGTCGGTTCGGCGTCCGGCTCGGCAAACGCCGGGCTGGTGATGGTGACCGCGCTGGGCTCCTGTGCCGGCCTGACGGCATCGACCGCCATCACCGTCAACGAGGTGACCACGGCCGCCGCGGCCTGGGCGCTGGCGCCATTTGCCCAGTCTGCCACCAGGCTGGGTGCTGCGGCCACCAACCTGACCGGCCTCAGCAACGCCTTTGCCACGGCCGCCATCCTTGCCGACTCCGGCAGTGGCACCTCGCCTGCCGCAGCAGCACCGGCCAACGCCACCATCAACTCCGCAAAGATCTACGCTCTGGCCAACGTCCTGGCCAGCTGCGTCAACAGCACCGGCGCGGCACCCTGCACCGCCTTGTTTGCGGCCGCCACGCCGCCTGCGGGCACGGCACCGGCAGATACCTTCCAGGCTGCGCTCAGCATCGTACGCAACCCGGGCAACAACGTCGGGGCCCTGTTTGCCCTTGCGCCCGCACCCGCGGTCTTTGCGGCGGGCCTGGCTACGCCCCCGCCGGACTGGACTCTTGCCACCCGCTACACCGGCGGCGGGCTCAACTCGCCCACTGGAGTCGCCGTCGATGCCTCCGGCAACCTCTGGGTGTCAAACTACTACGGCTCCGTCTCGGTCTTGTCGCCCGCGGGCAAACCCCTCACCAGCACCGGCTACACCGCCGGCGGACTCAGCGACGTCTACGGCATCGCACTCGACAGCGCAGGCAACGCCTGGATGCCCGACGAGTACTCCACCGCCCTGGTTAACAACGGCCTGGGAGCTGTAACGGCCCTCAACAGCGCGGGGCAGTCCATCTCCGGCGCCAGCGGCTTTGGCCTCAGCCAGTTCGATCATCCCGTCGCAGTAGCGACAGATACCAACGGCACGATCTGGGTGGCGAACAACGGATCGTCCACCGTCAGCCTCATCAACACCACCGGCACAGCCGTCTCTGCCGCGCCGGGCTTCGGGCAGGGTTCGCTTGGGTCCCCCATCTCCATCGCCGTGGACAGCCGCCATAACGCGTGGGTCGGCCAGAGCGGAACCAGCGTCTACAGCGTCTCCCCCACGGGCACGACAGTCACGCCGCATCCCTGCTGCAACGACAGCGCAGGCATTGCCATCGACTCCAGCGACAACGTCTGGGTCGCCAACTACCTGGGCAACACCCTCTCGCTCCTCTCCACCTCTGCCTCCGGAGTCGGTTACCCCACCTACACCGGCGGTGGGCTCAGCTACCCGCAAGGCATTGCCGTGGATAGCGCAGGCACCGTCTGGGTCGCAAACCTGCACGGCAACTCCATCAGCGAGTTTGCCGGTGCCAGCGCCACGCAGCGCGGTGCGGCACTCTCTCCCAACGCAGGCTGGGGGCCCGACGCCAATCTGCATCAGGGCTACGCTGTAGCCATCGATGCCTCGGGCAGCCTGTGGATCCCGGAGTTCACCAACAAGTCCATCACCCAGTTTGTTGGGTTGGCCGCACCGGTCAAGTCACCACGGGTGGGCCCGGCGCAGGCACCTTAGGGTCTGGCCCGCATCAGGCTCAGGAGTCGCGGCACACCGGATTACGAGTCGCGGCGCTCCGGCTCCCACTCACGGCGCGCCAGCCCCTCGGACTGCCGGCGTTCGCGGTCGTAGCGGCTCTCCTGCGAGTCCTGCTCGCTCTGCCACTTGCGCCGCGCCTCCTGCTCGGCGCGCTCTTCGCGTCCGTCGCTCATGGTTCTTCTCCTCTTAGCGCAGCATCACGCGGATCGCTGCGTCGTTGCCATCCACCAGCACCACGTAGGCGTTGGTCATCTCCACGGCACCCTCGTAGCCTGGCTCGCCCAGCGGCCACACCGGCGCGTAGTTACGCTCGGTCAGGCAGACCAGCCCGCGCAGACAGACCAGGTGCCGGGGCACGCCCGGAACCATGGGCTTGCCGTTGTACGCCTGCACCAGCAGCCAGCCGCCCGCGCCCGGGCTTTGTACCAGAATATCGTTGTAGTAGTTGAAGTACACCTGCGCCCCGTGCACCCGCATGCCGTTGCGCTCCACCCGCGCCAGGGGGTCACGCACAAACAGCCGCTGTCGATACACGATCAGCACCAGCGCCACCAGCAACAACGTGCCGTAGGTGGCGATGCGCCTCAAGACGTTGCCTTCTCCTCGTGGTACTCCTGCTCGGTGTTAATCCGCCACAGACCGGCCTTATCCACCTTGCCCGCCACGATACCATCGACCACGCTCATTGCGGTCAGCATGCTGTGGTCCTGGTTGTTGTACTTGTGCATGCCATTGCGGCCGACCAGGAAGAGGTTCTCAAAGCTGTCGGTGAACTCGCGCAGCTCGTCAAAGCGCTCGTAGGTGCCAAAGTACGCCGGGTAGGTCTTGGGCACGCGCACCACGTGTCCGTCCAGCACATCCTCTGCGCGCAGGATGCCGATCTTTGCCACCTCGGCGATGGCAAAGCGCTGCAGGGCATCGTCCTGCATCCGCCACAGCTCATCGGTCTCGTAGCAGAAGTACTCCAGGCCAATCCACACCTTGTCCGGATCAGCCACCAGGTGCGGGCTCCAGTTATTGAAGATTTGTAACCGTCCCAGCAGCACATCCGGCTCCTGCACGTAGATCCAGGTATCCTTCAGCAGGCCGCCGTCTGGCTCCTGCACCTTCAGGCGCTCGGCCAGCAGCCCCACGGTAATAAAGTCGCGGTACTGCAGCCCGTCGCTCACCTCGCGCACATTGGCCGGCACCGGCGCATCCATGGCCTGCACCAGCTCGCGCATCGGCATGGTGGAGAAGTAGTACTCGCCGGCGAAGCGACGTCGCTCGCCCTGCTGGTTGACCGCCTCGATCGCCGTAACCTGGCTACCCGCACACAGGATGCGATCCACCTTCCAGCCCATATGAATCTGTCCGCCGCGTGACCCCACCTGATCTGCGACGTGCTCCCACAGTTGGCCGGGTCCGAACTTGGGATACATAAACCGCTCGATCAGGCTGGTGTCGGTTCCCTTCTGCGCGACGTCTGCCGTGCTGGGGCGGCGGGCAAACAGCTTCTTCACAAAGTGCTTCACCGCCGTGGTCAGGCTCAGGCCCTTGATGCGCTGCGCACCCCACTCGGCAGAGATCTCGTGGCAGGGCGTGCCCCACACCTTCTCCGTATAGCTCTTGAAGAAGGTGAGATACAGCTGGCGACCAAAGCGATTGATCAGAAAGTCTTCCAGACTCTTCTCCGGCTTCACCTGACGTACCCGCGACAGCAGATAGCTGGTGCCTACCTTGAACGTCCGCACCACACCCAGGTTGCCCAGCGTCGTCGCCGTCAGCGTAATGGGATAGTCAAAGAACTTGCGCAGGTAGTAGATGCGGCTCTTGCGGGGGCGGATCAACATCACCAGGTCGGGGTCGGCCGGCGTCTCCACGACAATCTCTTCGGCGACCTCGTCCACGGCTGGCTCCGGCAGCGGCTGGTCCAGCTCTTCGGCAGCCTCGGGGTCTTTGGGGCCCGCGCCACGCAGAACCGGCTCATCCTGCAGGTGCGCCGGCACCTCCACCACGCGCTTGCTGCCCTGGTAGCTGATCACGGGCGGTGCGTCTTCATCCACGGCGGGCGGCATCAGGTCCATCCACCACTGCATCACGCGGTCGCTCTTGGAGAAGAAGCGGTGCCCGCCAATGTCCATGCGGTTGCCCTTGTAGCGGATGGTGCGCGAGATGCCGCCGATCTCGTCGCTGGCCTCCAGCACAATCGGCACCACGTCCGTGCGCCGCAACAGCTCCAGCGCTGCCGTCAGGCCCGCGGGACCTGCACCAATAATGATCGCCTGCCGCTGCGTCTGCTGCCCCATATCCAGCCTTTGAGTATACGAAGAATCGGCAGCGATTCCCCGCGATTCGGCGCGGCAGGGCTTTGCTACTCAGGTTCGCCAACGTAACGGCGTAACGCTCCCACAAAAGTGGAGTGCCAGTCTGGCGGCCAGCAGTGCAACGATGAGGAGACAGGAGGCGCTATGCAGACGTCCGCAACGCGACTGGACACCAACCACATCCCCGATCGGCAACCCGACCTTCAGGTCACCGTGGTTCGACCCGGCACAGCTCCACAAAGAATGCATGCCCTGCTGCTGCAACAGTCCGAGCGATCCATTCAGATCCAGATCAGTGCCCTGCTGCTGCCGCAGGATTCGCTGGAGCTGGCTGCCGACCCGGACGCCTACTTTGACCAGCGCCCGCTGCTGGGCCGCTACCGCGTGCTCGCCTGCAACCTCATTCACGAGGGCCGCTACCTGGCCACACTCGCACCGGTTACACGTGCCGAGAGCGACCCCGCCATGCCGGCCTTTCAAGAGGCCGAGGGCATCAACCTCTACGAGATTCTGCAGGTCAGCCGCCAGGCAGACTTCGATACGATTCGCCGCGTCTTCCACATCCTTGCCCAGCGCTACCACCCGGATAATGCCGAGACCGGCAGTGAGCTACGCTTCCGCCAGGTGGTGACCGCGCACGCCGTGCTGAGCGACCCCGAGCGTCGCGCCGCCTACGACGTCAGCCTCGCCGACGAAGACAAGACCCGCCACCGCATCTTTGACTCGCTGGAGAGCTCGCTCGGCGTGCAGGCCGAGATTCGCAAGCGCGAGGGTGTGCTGCGCCTGCTATACACGCGCCGCCTGACCGAACCCAACAGCCCGGGCCTGACCGGCCGCGACCTGGCCGAGATGCTGGGCTGCCCGAACGAGCACCTGCAGTTCGCCTTCTGGATGCTCTCGGAGCAGAAGTTTGTACGCCGCAGCGACAACAACAGCTTCGAGATCACCTTCCTCGGGGCCGAGGCGTTTGAGGCCGAACAGGCCAACTACAACAAGCCCCAGGTGCCGCGCCTGCCCTCGCCGGTCTAGCCGCAATCACCCGGCTCTACGCCAAAAGAAACGGGATGGCCAGCAGGTTCGCTGCGCCATCCCGTTTGTGCTTGCTGTACGTCCAGCTCAGGCCGTCACTGCCTCGCGCTCTGTCACCTCAAACGTCAGGCCGTCGCGTCCGGCATCCACCACTACGTGGTCGCCGTGCAGCACGCTGCCGTCCAGAATCTTCACGGCCAGCTTGTCCTGCACCATGCGCTGGATCGCGCGCTTCAACGGACGCGCTCCATAGGCACGGTCGTAGCCTGCCTTGAAGATCGCCTGCCGGGCCGCATCCGTGAGCTCCAGCGTGATCTTACGATCCGCCAGCAGCGTCTGCAGATCGCGCAGGCGCAGATCCACAATGTGCGTCAGCTGCGCATCGGCCAGCGGATGGAAGACCACGATGTCGTCCACGCGGTTCAGGAACTCTGGCCGGAAGTGCTGGCGCAGCGTCTCCAGCACGCGAGCCTTCGCATCCTCAAAGCCGTCGTTGCTATCCGCCCAGGCCGTAGCCAGCTGTGCCGCGCCCACGTTGGAGGTCATGATAAGCACCGTGTTCTTGAAGTCCACCGTGCGCCCCTTGGAGTCGGTCAGACGGCCATCATCCAGCACCTGCAGCAGCACGTTGAAGACGTCCGGGTGGGCCTTCTCAATCTCATCGAACAGCACCACCGCATACGGACGCCGACGCACCGCCTCGGTCAGCTGGCCGCCCTCGTCGTAGCCCACATAGCCCGGGGGCGCGCCGATCAGTCGCGCCACCGCATGCTTCTCCATGTACTCGCTCATGTCGATGCGCACCATGGCCTGCTCGTCGTCGAACAGGAACTCCGCCAGCGCGCGCGCCGTCTCCGTCTTGCCCACACCCGTGGGACCCAGGAAGATGAAGCTGCCGATGGGCCGCTTGGGGTCACTCAGGCCCGCACGCGAGCGGCGAATCGCATTCGCCACAGCGCTCAGCGCCTCGTCCTGCCCAATCACCCGCTCGCGCAGACGCTCCTCCATCTGCACCAGCTTCTGCACCTCGCCCTCCAGCATCTTGGAGATGGGGATGCCGGTCCACTTGGAGACGATGGCCGCAATGTCCTCCTCGTCCACCTCCTCCTTCAGCATGCGCTGTGGCCGCTTGCCGGCCTCTGCAGCGTCCTCGGCCACGGCCGCATCCTGCAGTGCCGTTAGCTCGCGCAGCTCGGCCTCCAGCCGCGGAATCTCGCCGTACTGCAGCTCTGCGGCGCGCTGCAGATTGCCCTTGCGCGTCTCCTCCTGCATCTGGAAGCGCATGCCCTCAAGCTGCTCCTTCAGCTCCGCAATGCGGCCGATGGCGCCGCGCTCCTTCTGCCAGCGCGCGCGCAGAGCCGCAGCCTTCTCCTTCACCTCGGCCAGCTCGCGCTCTACCTCCTCCAGCCGCTCGCGGGAGTTCGCATCCGTCTCCCGGCCTAGGGCTGCCTTCTCAATCTCCAGCGACGTCGCGCGCCGCTCCAGATCGTCGATCTCGACCGGCACACTGCCAATCTGAATCGCCAGCGCCGAGGCCGCCTCGTCCACCAGGTCAATCGCCTTGTCCGGCAGAAAGCGGTCGCTGATGTAGCGATGGCTCAGGGTCGCCGCCGCCACAATCGCGGAGTCCTTGATGCGGACCTTGTGGTGCGACTCATAACGCTCCTTCAGGCCGCGCAGAATCGCCACCGTGTCCTCGACGTTCGGCTCACCGACGTACACCACCTGGAAGCGGCGCTCCAGCGCTGAGTCCTTCTCAATGTACTTGCGATACTCGTTCAGCGTGGTGGCTCCAATGGCACGCAGCGCGCCGCGCGCCAGCGCCGGCTTCAGCATGTTGCTGGCATCCATGGCGCCCTCCGCAGCGCCAGCGCCCACCAGAGTATGTAACTCGTCGATGAACAAAATAATCTCGCCGTTGGAGTCCTCGATCTCCTTCAGCACGGCCTTCAGCCGCTCCTCAAACTCGCCACGGAACTTTGCCCCGGCCACCATCGAAGCCAGATCCAGCGCGCAGACGCGCTTGTTCTTCAGGATCTCCGGCACGTCGCCCAGAAAGATGCGCCGCGCCAGACCCTCCACGATCGCCGTCTTGCCCACGCCGGGCTCGCCGATCAGCACCGGGTTGTTCTTGGTGCGGCGGCTCAGCACCTGCACCACGCGACGAATCTCCTCGTCGCGGCCGATCACGGGGTCCAGCTTGCCGCGTCGCGCCAGCTCGGTCAGGTCCTTGGCATACTTCTCCAGCGCCTGGAACTTGCCCTCCGGATTCTGATCCGTCACGCGCTGCGACCCGCGCACCGCACTCAACGCCTTCAGCACCGCCTCGTGCGTCGCGCCAAACTGCTGCAACGCCACCTGCACGGGGTCGCCCTTGGCTCGCGTCAGCGCCAGCAGCAGATGCTCCGTGGAGCAGTACTCGTCCTTGAAGCTCTCAGCCTCCTTAAACGCCTGCTCCAGCACCTTCTGCACCGCCTGGCTCAGCCCCGGCTGCACCGCCGCGCCCGCGACCTTGGGCAGGCGAGTGATCGCCGTGTTGAGCCCGGCCAGCAGCTGCTGCACCGGCACATCCAGCTTCTCCAGCACCGGGATCACAACCCCTTCCCGGTCTTCCAGCAGAGTAGCCAGCAGATGCAGCGGCAGCACCTCCGGGTTGCCGTGCTCCCCGGCCATCTGCACCGCACCCTGCACAGCCTCCTGGCTCTTGACCGTCAGCTTCTCCCACTTGATCGCCATCGCTCTATGCTCCTCGTTTGGAATAGAGAGAGCCCGCCTTGCGGCAGGCCCCCTGCTGGAATCACGACCCCTTTGCTGCGACTGCCGGGCTTAGCTTGCCGAGCCCTCAACCTGCCTGGCCGTTGCGGCAGTGCCGACGTCGATCTTCACCTGCCGCGGCTGCGCCTCGGCCTTCTTGGCCAGAGTCACAGTCAACACGCCAGCATCATACGCCGCCGCCACAGCATCCTGATCGACCGTACGCGGCAGCGTAAAGCTGCGGGCAAAGCTGCCGAAGCGACGCTCAATGCGGTGATAGTTCTCCGCCTTCTCCTCATTCTCAAAGCGGCGCTCGCCCTTAATGGTCAGGCGGCTATTCTCCAGACGAAGGTCCAGGTCTTCGAGCTTGACGCCGGGAACCTCGAGCTTCAGCACAATCTGCTTCTCGTCCTCATAGACATCCACCGCCGGAACAAAGCTGCTGGCGGTGCGAACCTCGCTGGCCTCATCGGTCAGGGTGGCCGGACGCGTGAACTCGTTGAACAGCGAGTTCAACTGGTTGCGCAGTACCGTGACATCCTCAAACGGCGTACGCAGGGGGACAAATCGAGTCATCGTGGTCATAGCACACACTCCTTACAGATCACTGTGGTTTCCAGGTGGGCGTGAGCGCAGGGCCCACTGCCTGCTACTTGCTTAGACGTAATACTACATCATCGGTTGCATAAAATGTGAGTGTATTTTGCTCATATTCTCGCGATGAGGCTCCCACCTCCGTGCTACTGCCTTTTCCGCCCGCAGGCCGTACCCTCGTGTTGCGGCGACGCACATGCAGCCTGCGTGTGCCTGCCGAGGGAGCCCCCATGATGCAGCGCCTCGCTCAACGTACTGGTATAGCTACACTTAGCCTGCTCTTGCTGGCCCTGGCTGGCTGTGGTGCCGTCCCGGCGACCCACCTCTCCACCGCGGCCACGGCCGGGCTGGATCTGCAAGGGCGCGTTCATGGTGGCAGCCAGTCCGTCTCCGGGGCGCATATCTATCTGTTCGCTGCGGGCAGCACGGGCTACGGCGGCGCGTCCGTCTCGCTGCTCAACCCCACCTTCCCCGGCGTGGCAACGGACAGCCTGGGCAGCTACGTCACCACCGACGCCAGCGGCAACTTCTCCATCACCAGCGCCTACCACTGCACCCCGGGCGATGAGATCTACCTGCTGGCCGCTGGCGGCAACCCAGGCCTGGCCCCGGGCGTCACCAATCCTGCGCTGCGGCTAATGAGCGCCCTGGGGCCCTGCCCCACCGCCGGAACGCTGGCCGGTGTGTTGCCGCTCATCAATATCTCTGAGGTCACCACGGTCGGTGCCGTGTATGCGCTGGCGTCGTTTATGACGGACGCCACCCACCTCAGCTCGGGCGGCTCCGCACTGGCCTACACCGGCCTGCAGAACGCCTTCAACAACGTGCAGATGCTGGTGGACCCGGTCTCAGGCGCGGCGCAGTCCTTTACGTTCAACGCGGTGCCGCCGGCCAAGACCATCAACACCCTGGCCAATCTGATCGCCTCCTGCGTCAACTCGACCGGCAATTCGCCCACCTGCAACACGCTGTTTACCAACGCCAAGGCCCCCGACGGCACCGTGCCCACCGACACCGTCACCGCGCTCATCAATATCGCCCACAACCCCGGCGCCAACGTGGCAGCTCTGTTTGCCCTGGCCAACGCCAACCCGCCCTACCAGCCCAGCCTGCCCGCGGCTCCTAATGACTGGACGATTGCCGTCACGTTCTACTCGGACAGCATGGCCGGCCCGTACTATCCGGCGATCGATAACGCCGGCAACCTGTGGGTTCCCTCCTTCCCCGCCAACGCGCTGTATGAGTACAACCCGCTGGGCGTGCCGATCTCTGGCGCGGCGGGCTTTCTGGGCAACCTCAATCAGCCCTACGCGGTAGCCATTGACGGCACGCAGGCCGCCTGGGTGGTGAACTACAGCTACGGTGCCACCAGCGCGTCCGCGTCCCACTTTTCGGCCTCAGGAGCCACGCTGGGCACCACCAGCTGCGCGCCCAACTGCGTTGCCGTGGCCATCGACGGCAACCAGAACATCTGGACTGCGGGCTCAACCGGTGTGACGGCGGTGTACAACTCCGGCTCGCCGCTCGGCCAGTTCAGCGTGACGGCCGGCGCCTCTGGACTGGCGATTGACAGCAAAGGCAACGGGTGGATGGTGGGCCTGAACCACGCCCTGTACAAGCTCACCCTGCCGAACTCCGTCACCGCATACAGCCAGTCCATCTCTGCCGTCTCCGGCGATCTGAACAACCTGGCCATCGATGCCAACGACAATGTCTGGTTCACCAGCGGCAAGGGCAACTCCATTGGCCGCGTAGACTCGACCGGCAAGCTGGTCTCGCCCAGCACCGGCTACACGGGTGGCGGCCTCAACTTCCCGGCGCAGATTGCCGTGGACGGAGCCAACCGCATCTGGGTCGCCAACCGCGACGGCAAGTCCATCTCTGCCTTCAATAACGACGGCACGGCCTTCTCGCCCGCCACCGGCTTTATCCCCTCCGGGCAGGACCCGCTGGACCCGACCGTAGCCGGCTACACCGGGCTGCAGTCACCGCACGGCCTGGCGATTGATGGCTCCGGCAACATCTGGGTCACCAACTTCACGGCCAACTCCATCACGGTCTTCTACGGCCTGGCCGCGCCTGTGGTCACGCCGCTCTCACCCCACAGCTACGGGCAGCGTCCGTAGTCTGCAGAAGGTGCAGGTCTGCGTTGGGGGCGCTCTGCGATCCCGGCTGGATGGCCCAGCCTGGCTGCATCCTTAAAAAACTCTGAAGATTCTCGCGTATCGTTGCGAGACATTTTCGAGACGCGTGGGTTCCTACCCACAGACAGAGCGGCTGCGCCACGCGAGCGCAGCCTGCCTGCAGCACGTCGGCCTTGCTTTGCATCTTCATCGCGCGCGGCGGTCTCTTCCGCTCGGTAGCGTGATACACGACCATCTGCCTTTGTGTTTTCTCGCAGCCGGTGCTCGCCCATATTGGCGACACCGCAGCGAATGGCCCCCTTGCGCCCCGCAGCGAAGACTGCTCGTGAGTCGGCCCCATCTCTATCTTTGGAAAGGTACTGCCATGCTCAGCTTCGCCCCACGCAAAGCGTTTCTCTCGTTGCTCACTCTACCTGTTGCTGCCGTGCTGGCCTCTGGCTGTGGCGCGGGTGGTGGGCTTACCAGCTCCGCCGTCAGCCCCAATGCCGTCACCGGCCAGGCGTTCGTCATCGGTACGGATGCTCCGGCGGCCAGTGTCGTGTCGTTCAACGCGCAGGTGCAGTCTGTGACTGCGACCGACAGCAGCGGCAACACGGTGTCGCTGCTCTCCGGCTCGCCCACCGTCGACTTCGCCCGCTTCAACGGCCTGCAGACGTTGCTGGATATCAACGATGTCCCAGTCGGCACCTACAACACCGTCACCATCACGCTGGGCACGGCCACCATCGGCTACCTGAACACCACCGCCGGCGCAGCACCCAGCATCCAGACGCAAAACGCGAACCTCTCCACCAATACGGTCAACGTCACGCTCGCCACTCCGCTGGTCATCTCGCAGAGCAGCCCCGTCGGTCTGCGCATGGACTTTGACCTGTACAAGTCCATTCAGGTCGATACCGCCGGGCAGATCACCGGCAACGTAACGCCTACCTTCAACGTCAGCGTAGTGACCCCGAGCGCCACCGGTGCGCACATCGACGACTTTGATGCCGGCGTCGTCAGCGTCGATGCGACCGGCCAGTCCTTCGTGGTGCAGGGGCCGCACGGCCGCCAGTTCACCGTGCAGGTCACCGGCTCGACCGTCTTTGAGAACGGCGAGACCCTGGCCCAGCTCTCCAACACCAGCATCGTCGAGATCTCTGGCTCCATCCAGAAGGCCACCTCGACCATCACCGCCGACGAAGTTGGCATCCTCTCGCAGGACGGCTTCTACGCTGCCGGCAACGTCACCTATGTGCAGCCTGTCACAGGCACAGCGACCAGCTTTGACCTGTACACGCGTGCCGTACTGCCCGCCACCACCGGAGTCAGCCTGGGCCAGATTGCCACGGTAAACCTGACCGGCAACGAGAAGTACTTCCTCTACTGGATGCACAACCCGCTGACGCGCTATCTGTTCAACTCGGCGGCACTGCTGCCCGGTCAGTTCGTCTCCATTGGCGGCCCGGCGACAGGTGCCACCAGTGCCAGCAACGTGACCGTCAAACGCGTGGTGCTGCGCAACTGGGGCTTCAACGGCACCATCGTACCCGGTAGCGTCAACACCTCCACCAACACGTTCCAGATGAACGTGAACGGCTTCGCCGGCCTGCTGGTGCCCAGTCCGCTGACGGTGTACATCGCCGGAGCGGCCGACTTCCGCGATGGCCTGAACAGCCTGACGGACGTGACCTCGGCCGGTACCGCCGGCACAACGATCCGCGTGGTGGGCCTGCTGGTGAAAGACCCCGTGACCGGGACGCCGGTGCTGCTGGCACGCCACGTCGACGACCTGAACTAACGCGCTCGGCCGCCAGTGCCGACGTAAGCATACCTACCAACGCGAAAGGACCGGAGGCCAGTGCGGCTCCGGTCCTTTTGTCGTTGCAGCAGGCCAGGCCTACTCCGGCAGTCGCTCTCCCCGCGTCTCCACCGCCAGCGGCAGCACGGCCAGGCCGACGAGGAAGGCCAGGGCCGTCATGGCGACGGGAACCCCCAGCGAGCCGACCCGCCGGATCATGGCGCCCAGCCCGAAGTTGACCCCGGCCGCCAGGAATCGGCCGACCGAGGTGGCAAAGGCAAACGCCGTGACGCGCACCGCGGTACCGTACTGCTCCGGCAGCCACAAGCTGAAGATGGCGAAGTTGCCCCCGAAGAAGCCCAGCACGGTAAGCCCTGCCAGGAAGAGGCTTAGCCCATCGGGCCGGTAGAACGCCCAGCCAAAGCAGAAGGCGATGCTGACCGCCATGCCCGCAAAGTACACCGCCAGAGCCGCGCGACGGCCAACGCGCTCCGCCAGCCAGGGCGCCACCAGGCACCCGGCTATGGTGCCCAGCGAGAGCAGCCCCATGCCGTAGGACGACGCATGCACCGCCGCAAGCGCCGACATGCCCGCGCGCCGCGCCATGGTGGCAATCGCTGCCGGCGTGTACACCGCGCCAGCCCACAAACCGCAGATCGCCGCCCACACCAGCACCGAGTTGACCACCGTGCGGCGGCGATACGGCGCAGCGAAGATGCCACGCAGGGCCGCCCCGCGCCCGGCAGGCGCGGTGTGCTCCGCCTGCTGCCAGCGCTCCGGCTCCTTCACCCGAAACAGCACCACGAACGCCACCAGCACCGGCGACAGTCCGCACCAGAACATAGCCCGCCAGCCAAAGTGCGCGGCTACGGTGTAGTTCAGCGCCGAGGCCAGAAAGAAGCCCGCGTAGTAGCCGGTCTGCAGATAGCCCGCGCCCATCTTGCGCCGATCCTCCGGCCAGGCCTCCGCCACATAGGTTCCGGCCAGCGCCCACTCCCCGCCGATGCCCACCCCGGCCAGCAGCCGGAACAGCCCCAGCTGCCACACCGTCTGCGCCATGGCGGCCGCCGCCGTGAAGATGGCATAGACAAAGATGGTGGCCGCCAGCACGCGCGTGCGGCCAAAGCGATCGGCCACCGGCCCCCACACCATGGAGAGCCCCCAGCCCACCAGAAACAGTCCAAAGAGCAGCGAGCCCGTCATGCTGATGTTGGCCGGTGTGGCCGCCATGCCAGAGCGCGGCAACAGCTCCGCCAGCGCCGGAGACAACACCAGGGCATAGATGACCGAGTCCATGCCGTCCAGCGTCCACCCGGCCCACGCACCCCAGAAGCCGGTCTTCTGCGCGCGCGTCAGCGGAGTGCGTTGTCCCTTCGTCAGCCCCGGTCCGCTCGCGCTCATCGCCCGGTGTCCTCAGCGGCCACCACCAGCCTGGTCACCTCAGGCTTCACGACCTTGCCCATGGCGTTGCGTGGCAGTTGGGGCAGCACCAGCAGACGAGTCGGCAGCTTGTGCGCCGTCAGCCGCTCGCGGCCCCAGCCGCGCAACGCGTCAAGCTCCAGCTGCTGCCCGGGATGCAGCACCACAACGGCGCAGATGCGTTCGCCCCACTCCGCATCCGGCAAGCCCACCACAGCGCACTCCGCAATCGACTGGTGCTCGCGCAGCACCTCCTCAATCTCCAGCGCAGAGACCTTGTGCCCACCCGTCTTCAGGATATCGATGCTGGTGCGGCCCAGGATGCGGTAGCGCCCATCCTCCACCACGGCCGTATCGCCGGTGCGGAACCACCCGTCGCGAAAGGCCTCCTGCGTGGCCTCTGCCCGGCGCCAGTACTCCAGAAAGACGTTGGCGCCGCGCACCTCGATCTCGCCCGGTGTGCCTTCGCTCAGCACCGCACTGCCATCCTCCGCCGCCAGGCGCACCTGTACGCCGGGCAACGGCATGCCTACGCTGCCGGCGCGTCGCTCGCCGTGCAGAGGGTTGGAGAGCGCCATGCCGATCTCAGTCATGCCATAGCGCTCCAGCAGCGTCTGCCCGGTCAGCTCCCGCCACCGCTCCAGCGTGCTGACGGGCAGCGCCGCAGAGCCGGAGACCATCAGGCGCAGGCGATGTGCCGCAGCGCTCCAGGCCTGGCGCGTGGCCTCGTCAGCGGCCTCCCACGCGGCGATCAGACGCACGTAGATGGTGGGCACCGCCATGAAGAGCGTCAACTCGCCGCGCTGCATGCGTTGCCAGATGCCCACGGCGTCGAACTTCGCCAGCATCTCTACGCGCGCCCCTGCCCACAGCGCACAGCTCACCACGTTCACAATACCGTGCACATGATGCAGCGGCAGGCACAGCACCGTGCGATCGTCTGCGGTCCACTCCCACGCGGCGATGAGGCTGGTGATCTGCGCCTGCAGGTTGGCGTGGGTCGTCACGACGCCCTTGGGCCGGCTGGTGGTGCCGCTGGTGTACAGAATCATGGCGCGCCGGCCCTCGGCGACAGCGGGCAGCGCCTCCGGTGGCTCCGCCCCCACCAGCTGCTCAAAGCCACCGCCGCGCAGGTGCAGCGCCGCGGCCAGCGGTGCGGCCGTCTCGGCGTTGGCCTCGTCCCACAGCAGCGCCTCGGCGGCTGTGTCGGCCAGGGCGTACTCCAGCTCCGGGCGGGCTGCAGAAAGCGCCAGCGGCACCGCGACGCCGCCGGCCCGCCAGATGCCCCAGAGGGTGGCAACCCAGGCGAAGCCCGGCACCACCAGAAAGGCGATGCGTGCCTCGGCCAGGTCCTGGCGACCCTGCAGCAGTGCAGCCGCCACGCGGCCACTGGCCGCGAGCAGTGCGTCATACGTGTGGACACCGGCGGCATCGGCAACGGCGACGCGCCCGGCACAGCCCTGCGCCTGCAGGACAAACGGCAGCTCCAGCGTTCGGGGACTCATCATCAAGCACTTTACCGGTGACGCCCGGCGCTGTCTACGCTGAGCAGGCCGCGACCGTGCCGTGCGCCTCGGCTGTGCTATTTGTAATGCATTACGTTGCTAATCTACGCGGCAGATCAGACACTTCAGATAACTGGTCTCCGGCAGTGTGAGCACGGCTGGGTGGTCGGGCGCGGCACCGCGCACCTCCAGCAACTGCACGCGGCGGCCGGAGTCACTGGCAGCGGCCGCCACCACATCCAGAAACGCGGGCAGGCCGACGTGGTGCGAGCAGGAACAAGTGACCAGCGTACCGCCCGGGCGCAGCATCTTCATGGCACGCAGGTTCAGCTCCTTGTAGCCGCGCAGCGCATTCTCTGCCGCCCGTCGGGTCTTGGCAAAGGCTGGCGGGTCAAGCACGATGGTGTCGTACCTGCGGCCTGTCGACTCGTACTCGCGCAGCAGCTCAAAGGCGTCGGCCTCCAGCCAGTCCACGCGTCCTGCGACGGCGGGGTTCAGCTCGCGATTGCGATCTGCCACCTCCAGTGCAGCGCGGCTGGCGTCCACCCCGGTCACCGCCGTGCAATGCTGCGCCAGGTGCAGCGCAAAGCCACCCTGGTAGGTGCAGATATCAAGTGCCGTGCCCCGGGCGTACTGCGCCGCAGCCGCGTAGTTAAGCCGCTGATCAAGAAACGCGCCGGTCTTCTGGCCAGCGCCCGCGTCGTAGTGAAAGCTGGTGCCGTTGATGCGAAAGCGAGTGCTGGTGCGGGCGGCATCGCCCAGCAGCGGACCCGCGGGCGGCGGCTCCAGCTGCTCCAGCTCGCGGATCTTCGGGTCGGGCCGCTCCCACAGCGTGATGCTCGCGCCAAACTGCTCCTGCATCCCCTCCACCAGCGCCGCGCGAACATCCTGCCGGGCGGTGCCCTGGGTCAGCAGTTGCACCACCACCAGGTCGTTGTACCGGTCGGCGACGATGCCGGGCAGGCCATCCGCCTCGCTGAAGACCAGCCGGCAGGCGTTGTCCTCTGCGCTCGCCGGTGCCAGCTGCTGACGCAGTGCCAGCGCGGCACGCAGCCGCAGGCCAACCTGCGCCACATACTGCGCACGCGTCAGCCCGGTCTCGCGCGAGACCATTCGCAACATGAGTTGAGAAGACGCGCTGTAGAGGGCAGAGCCCAGCGGCAGTCCGCGCCCATCCAGCACCGTGACCACGCTGCCCGCTTCAAGCTCGGTTGCGCCCTGTGCGGGCACCAGCGTCTCCACGTCTGAGCGGTACACCCAAAGGTGACCGGCTCGCACACGCTCTGCCGCGCGCCGCGCCACCAGCGCCGCCGGACCATATGACTCCGCCGAACCCAGACGCGGACTACGTCCCTTTATGCCTTCGAACATCTTTGTATGGTCGCACAGCCGCCCTGAATGCTGCGACCAGCCTGCTGCGACCAGCCGGCCGCAACGCTGGCCCCGAGCTAAGGACGTTGGTTGAGCGCGTTGTTCTGGATAGCCAGCGACGCCGGTGTCACCACCGGGGCTGCCGCACCCACAATCTGGGTGATCTTTCCTGCGCCCGTCGACGTGCTGCCCAGGCTCGCAACCCACACATTGCCCGAGCGATCCAGCGCCAGCCGATAAGGCGTGGAGAGCGTCGCGCTGCCATAGCCGCCCAGGCCAGACTGTGCCTTGCCCGAGCTGAGGAACTCCGAGACGCTGTTGTTGCCGGAGTTGACCAGCCACACGTTGCCCAGGCCATCCAGCGCCAGCTCGATGGGCGTATTCAGACCGCCACCGTAGTACGGACTGCCCGCAATGCCGTCGCCAGAGTTGGAGAGGCGGCTGAGGCTGCTGCCCACCTCATTGGCCACCCAGGCGCCGTTGGTGGAGTCAATCGCCAGCGAGAACGGACCATTCAAACCGCCTGCCGTGTACGGCGAGCCTAAGGCCTGCGTGCCGTTGCTGCTCAGCACAGTTACCGAGTTGCTGGCGCTGTTGGCCACCCACACCGCACCCGTGGTATCCACGGCAATGCCTACGGGACCGGCCGCCGCACCGGTCGCATAGGGCGAGCCCTGATAGGCGGTTCCGCTCGGCGTCAGCTTGGTCATGGTGGCGTTGTTGTTTGCCACCCAGACATAGCCATTGCCATCAAACACCAGCTGCCCGGGCCCGTTGATGCCGCCCGCCGTAATGGCATTGCCCACGCGCGTGCCAGAGTTGGTCAGCAGCACCAGGTTGGAGTTGATCGTGCTGCTCAACCACGGATCATCATTCGCATCCAGCGCAATGCGGCTAAGCGACGAGTTGGGCAACGTGTAGCTGCCCGCCACGCCGTTGTAGTTCAACACGCTCACGACGCTGTTTGAAGAGTTGGCCGGCGTAGCGACCACCCAGGCATTGCCCTGTGAGTCGATCGCCAGATCACTGGGTGTAGCAAACGCGCTGGAGGTATAGGTAATCGCGAGCGTCCAATCGCTGGGCGCGCTGCTCAGCGTCGGCTGAAACGGGCCATTGGAGGCAAGCGTGCTGTAGATGGCACCCGCGTCGTGGCTCGGGTTGCGCGCAATATCCAGCGCCGCCAGCACCGTATCCGTAGGGGCGACGCCGCCCGCCGGGGTGGCCGCAGTAAAGAGCTGGCCACAGCTGGTACCGCTGCCCGTGCTGCCGTTGGAGTTCACGCAGGCAGAGAGAATGTCGGCCAGCGTATTCAGCTCGCTGGTCGGCAACGTGGCAAGTGCGGGCGCGTTGCCCGGCGCTGTGCCTGTAGCGGTGCTCACCAGGTTTTGTGCCACGGCAACTGCGTTCTGCAGCCCCTGCAGATTGGTGGAGCTGGTGCCGATGTGGGTGGAGTCCACCATGAACGGCGCCATCGCCCACACCGCGGCCACCGTTGTCAGTTCGTTGATCACCACAAAGGTGCTGGGTCCCAGGTTGCCGCACGGTCCCAGCAGGGTCATCATGGCCAGCGCCGAGTTATAGGTGCCGGCGCTCATGCCCGGGTTGCCACCCGTTACCAGCAGATACACCGGCGTTCCGGACGATGGGCAGCTGTAGTCGCCCGTAATGTTGAAGAAGCCGCCGCTCGACGTGGTCACCGGCGTGGTCAGCAGCGGTGTGGCCGCCGTGCCATAGCCGTTGGTACCCACCGCGAACAGCTGAACCGTGGCCCCGGTCACCGGCTGATTGCCGCCGTAGATCTTGCCATGAATGCCAGTCGTTGCCGCTGACGGCGAGACCGCGCTGCCCGCGCCGCTCATCGCGCAGCCACCCAGGCCGGCAGACGCTGCCAGCAGCAGCAGACCTGCACCGGCTCTCCTGGTTACACTGCGCCCTGCCTTCGCCGTCATCATTCGCTTCATCCTGGTCACGTCCTCGCCGCAGAGACGCCCCGGGGCTGCCGCAACAGACACCTGCTGCCACACCGCCACCTGCGGAGCCATCTCTCTGCTTCGAGCCTACGCTGCGTTCCATTTCGGACGTGAGAACCTAAAAGGGGATTGACAAACACAATGCTGGTGAGCAAAGACCTACAACGCTACGACGTCATCGTGCTGGGCGCAGGCGCCGCTGGCCTCTTCGCTGCCTTCACCGCAGGCCGGCGCGGCCGCTCCGTGCTGGTGCTGGACCACGCCGACCGCCCCGGCAAGAAGATCCTCATCTCCGGCGGAGGACGCTGCAACTTCACCAATCTGCACGCCAGCCCCGCGAACTACCTCTCCGAGAATCCGCACTTCGCCAAGTCTGCCCTGGCCCGCTACACTCCAGCGGACTTCCTTGCGCTGGTCCACAAACACCGCATCCCCTACCACGAGAAGACGCTGGGCCAGCTCTTCTGCGATCGCACTGCCCACGACATTCTGAATCTGCTGCTGGCCGAGTGCGAGGCCGCCCGAGTCCGCCTGCAGACCAATACCACCGTCACCGCCGTCGAGCCCGCCAGCGCTGCCGCCAACGTCCGCTACCGCGTGCGCACCACCACCGGCGACCACCTGGCCACCTCGGTCATCGTCGCCACCGGCGGCCTCTCCATCCCCAAGCTCGGTGCCACCGGCCTTGGGTACCAGATCGCCCGGGACTTCGACCTGCCCCTCGTCGATCCGCGCCCGGCGCTGGTGCCCTTCACCTTCTCGCCCCAGGACGCCGACCACTGGGTGCCGCTGGCCGGCGTCTCCACCGGGGTCACCGCCACGGCCCTGCCCGCGCGCCCCAACCCGCGCCGCCCGCTTCCCGTCTTTCCAGAGAAGCTGCTCTTCACCCATCGTGGCCTCAGTGGGCCAGCCATCCTGCAGGTCTCGTCGTACTGGCAGCCGGGCGAGTCCATCCTGCTGGACCTGGCCCCCGGCCGCAATGTAACGCACCCGCTACTGGCACCAGGCGCCCGCCGCGACGCCGCCAACCTGCTGCAAACCCTGCGCGCCGCGCTACCCGCACGGCTCGCCGACCGCTGGCTGCAACTGCACCCGCCCACCGGCTACACCAACGCCGCGCTGCAGGCCTTTGAGCAGGCCCTGCACAGCTTCCGCCTCATCCCGGCCGGCACCGAGGGCTTCGCCAAGGCCGAGGTAACCGCCGGCGGAGTCGACACCGCCGTACTCGACGCCCGCACCCTGGCCGCCCGCAACCACCCCGGCCTCCACTTCATCGGCGAGGTCGTCGATGTCACCGGCTGGCTGGGCGGCTACAACTTCCAATGGGCCTGGGCCTCAGCCAACGCCGCAGGAGAAGAGGCTTAGGGCTTTAGGATAGAGGTGTCTTCTGCTCTTTTATAGACTTCTCGAGGAGCCGTCATTCCTCGATAGAGATATGAGATTGCTATGGAACTGATTGGCAATATCGAAGTAGCACGTGGGTATACAAGTCCAGCACAACAAGCGCGCCTGATCAGCGAAGATTGGATCAGTCGCAACGCCTACTGCCTCAACTGCAACTCGGATCGACTTTCTCAGACCCGCGCGAATACGCGAACTTGCGACTTTATTTGTATTCACTGCCGACACAAATACGAACTGAAGAGTAAGCGAGGCGCCTTTACTCGCAGTGTTGTGGACGGCTCCTATGACACGATGCTGGCCACAATTCGCTCAAGGCGCACTCCCACCTTTCTGCTCTTGGAATACACGACGGCATGGTCGATCACCGGGCTGCGAGCAATTCACCACACTCTTGTCACAGAGACAGCAATTCAGGCTCGCAAGCCGTTAGCAATCACCGCCAAACGAGCCGGCTGGATTGGGTGCAACATTCTGCTTACTGCGGTGGCGATGCAAGGCCAGATTCCGCTGGTAGTGGGCGGCGTGGCGTATGCAAAGGAGGGTCCGCGCGCAGCCTTTTCACGTCTCGAGAGCTTTTCGGAGCTATCCAGCAATAGTCGGAACTGGATGTCGATCGTTCTTCGACTCATTGAACGAATCCCCTCTGGACGCTTCGCACTTAGCGACCTATACAACCACGAGGGGGAGCTTCAGGTTTTATTTCCAAACAATCGCAACATCAGACCGAAAATTCGACAGCAACTCCAGTTTTTGCGAGACGCAAACATGCTGAAATTCTGTGGAGGTGGCATCTATGAGAAAGCCATCTAGGGCGTGTTTACGCTGTCTGAGTGCTTCGCTCT
>JAGWNX010000142.1 GCA_028872955.1 Acidobacteriota bacterium | reverse complement strand
GGCAAGTTCGCTATCTTGCTGATTTGCGAAATGCAAGATGAAGCCTCGCATTTCCTGCAATTCACGTGAGAAGCTCGCCCCCTCTGTCAGCATAGTTGTCACCCCCCGCAGTTGTAGTTTTATACAATCCGGGGGTGATGCTGAGGTGAGGAATGTCGAGGTATTCGAAGGAGAAGAAAGAGCACGCCCTGTCGCTGATGGCACCGCCGAACAACCTCGCGGTGGCGGAGGTCAGCGCGCGCACTGGCGTGACCGAGCCTACCCTGTACGCGTGGCGTAACCAAGCGCGCGCGAAGGGTCGTGCGGTGCCAGGGGATGGCAGTGGCCCGGAGTCCTGGCGGCCCGAGGATCGCTTTGCAGTGGTGGTCGAGAGCCTGGGTTTGGCTGAGGCCGAGCTCGCCGAGTATTGCCGGAAGAAGGGACTGTTCGTCGAGCAGGTTCTCGGCTGGCGCGAGGCCAGTGTGCTGGCCACCGCTGGTGCCGACGAGCGTGTGAGTGCTGCCGCGCTGGCGCACGAACGCCGCCGGAATCGAGACCTGGAGAAGGAACTCAGGCGTAAGGAGAAGGCGCTGGCCGAGACCGCGGCGCTCCTTGTTCTCAGCCGAAAACTCGAGGCGTTCCAGACCAAGGACGAGGACGCATGACTGCGTTGCTGGAGCGCCAAACCCTCGTAGCCGATATCGCCGCCGCCAAGGGTGATGGTGCGACTGTTGCCGAGGCCTGCAAGGAGGTTGGCATCTCGCTGCGCACATACCGTCGCTGGTTGCGCGGTGGCGAGGTGCATTCCGATCGTCGGCCTGATGCTGCGCGGCCGGACGCGCCGTGGAAGCTCTCGGAAGCCGAGCAGGAGGCCGTGCTGGCGACCTGTATGGAGCCACGCTTCGCGGATATGCCGCCGACCCAGATCGTGCCCACCCTGGCCGACGAGGGCGTATATCTCGCCTCGGAATCGACCTTCTATCGGCTGCTGCACGCGCATCACGCGCAGCACCATCGTGGGCGTGCAAAGGCACGTACGAAGCGGCCACCGACGAGCCATGTGGCGACACGTCCCAATCAAATCTGGTGCTGGGATGTGACGTACTTGCCGAGCACGGTGCGCGGGATGTTCTTTTACCTGTTCGCCGTCATCGACCTGTACAGCCGCAAGCTGGTGGCCTGGGAGGTCCACGCCACGGAAACCGGCGACCAAGCCGCCGAGTTGATCGAGAAGGCCCGCTGGCGCGAGCGTCTGCTCGGGCTGCCGGAGATTCTGCATGCGGACAACGGCGCTGCCCAGCGGTCGTTCACGCTGCGCGCGAAACTGCAGGAACTGGGCATCGAGCCGAGCTACAGCCGGCCCGGCGTGTCGGACGACAACGCATTCATCGAGTCGTGGTTCCGCACCGTGAAGTACATGCCGAGCTTCCCCAGTCGGGGCTTCTCGGATATCGCCGCGGCGCGCGACTGGAGCATGCGATTCGTGACCTGGTACAACGGCGAGCACCGGCACAGCCAGATCGGATTCGTCACTCCCGTGCAGCGCCACACCGGCGCCAGCAGCAAGATCCTCGCCCACCGCCGCGACATCTACACGCAGGCCCGGGCCACCCATCCGCAACGCTGGAGCCGGCACATCCGATGCTGGTCGGAACCCGATCATGTGTGGCTCAACCCCCCATCCAAGACGGAGAAAATCGCGACGATAAATTGATGAAAGGGGTGCCATCTATGTTGACAGATACCGCCAACCTCACGGCACAGCTCAGGGACCGCCTCGCCGCCTTCGGCACGCTTCAACACAGCCATGATCTGGCTGTCGGTAAATCTGGACTTCCTCATGCAGAACTTCCTCCGTAGCGAGAAAGTTCTACCTCTGGCTCCTACGGATCGCTGTTCCTGACAATTAAAGTCGAAAACAAGGGTCCACGCCTACCAAGATCTCTCGAGACGTCGGGTTGGACACGGCTCAGGCTAAAGTCGAAAACAAGTTGTCGGCCAAGAACATTTCCGAGTCCGGCTTCAACAAATAAAGTCGAAAACAGCTAAAGATATATTTATTT
>JAGWNX010000141.1 GCA_028872955.1 Acidobacteriota bacterium | reverse complement strand
CGATCGTCTTCAATCCGGCGGACCCCGGCGCCAACGGGCAGCCCTGCGACCCGACCACGGGGCTCAACTGCACACCCTATGTCGATACCGCTGGCACAGGTGTTTGGGCATCAACGGACGCGCGCCTACTGGACAGTCCGGCTGCGCTGGATGCCCTGACCGGAGACCTGCTCTATGTCGCCGGCAGCCAGTACTACGCCAACTTCCGCGACAAGATTTCCACCCTGGATGGCCTGAACCGGGTCAAGACGCCGATTTCCGGATTCCTGGGTGTGGTCAGCACCACCTACGACGTCGAGTACATCAACGGGACGGCATTCCAGGTCCTGCCGGGTGGCCTGCTCATCGACATGAAGGGCATCCAGTTCAATGGCACGTGGCGTATCGACCAGCCGGCCACCTATGCTGGCAACCACTTCAAGCTGGTCGGTCACGTCGGCTCGTCGCTCGAGCACGAGACCTGGCAGCAACTGACCGGATACGACGCCATTTCCACGGTGCGCGGCATCCAGATGGCTCTGTTCAACAACGCTGCCACGTTGGTCAATCCGGTCAAGAACGCCACGACCGACACGACTGCCACGATGTACCCCAGTTTCCACTACGCCATCACGGCACCGGCCGGTTTTGCCAAGAATAGCTGGAACTTGTTCGGCACCGCCTACGAGTCCTGGAGCAACCCGACAGCGACGGCGAACTTCATCGCGCTGCGCCCGAACGTGCAGGGGTACGCGACCACCGATCCCAATCTGTCGAGCTGGACCGTGCCGGGCGCGAACACCCCGGATTCCCTGTTCTCGACCTACTCGGGGCTGCAGAGTCAGGTGCAGGGCCTGATCAACAGCGGCGTGCCTCTTCTGACGAATATCAATCTGGCCTCATCAGGGTCTTTGTATTCCAGCTACGACGTGATCGGGGCATCCACGACGGCGACAGGATTCACGGTCGCCAGTTACGCCAGGACGTCGACCACCGCCTACAACTTTGTGATCAACCAGACGGCCGCGCTGGGAACCGCGACCTACACGGTGCCTGTCAACCTCACACTGGCCTACCTGACCAATCAGCAGACCACAACCATCACCTTGCCGGCGGGGTATTCGATATCCGGCGCAGCTGTTACCAGTGGTGCCAATTTCGTGGTTGCGGGGGTGACTGCCAGCACCGTGACCCTGGGCGAGAGCGCTGCCCACGCAGCCGGCAGCTACTCGGTCGGTGTATTGCTGTCATTGAACGGTGGCACCTCCACGGCGACGACCACGTTGTCCGTGAATGTAGGCGCTGGTGGACGTTGGGTGGCGGGTACCTCGTCGCTGTCTGGCTCGATCGCTATCACCAACACGGCACAGCTCAGCTGTGCTGGGACGGCAGGATCTACGACCTCGGTGACCTACACCGACACTCCGACGAATCTGATGACCGATCTCCAGGGCTGCTTCAACAACCTGGTCAACGTTTACGCGCTGGCGCCTTACATCAGTTTCTTCAACCCCGCGCAGGCGCTGTACTTCCGTGCCGTGCCGACGGTGGCCACCGACCAGCTCACCTCGAAGGTGATTGCCCTGCGCAACGATCTGTACCTTCGCGACCAGACGGTCGGCTGGGTCGAGTACCTGATCCCGTCCACGCTGTCAGTCGGCTCGAATTTCCGCTTCGGCGTGGACCTGCGGATGTACCACGACACGCCGACCGGCAATGTGACGGCCGCGACCTACGAGATCGTCAACGACAACGGGCTGGCTGCGGGCGGTGGTCTGGTCGGCCCGCCGTTCCGCCGCATGCCTGTTTCCTCCAGCATCCCTGTTCAAGGAGTCGCACCATGATCCGCGTTCGCTGGCGAGCCTGCGCTGCCCTATTTGCGGCTGCGATGATGGCGTGCGACGCTCTGGCAGGGGGCTATGTTGATGGCACGCAACTGTTGACCCAGGCCAACTCCATCCAGTCCACCACGACCAGTGCCGTGGTGACCTTCAACAACGCCACGCTGACCGACAAGAATCTGATTGCAGAGGTCAACAACAACCTGGTCAAGACGCCCTCGACGTC
>JAGWNX010000140.1 GCA_028872955.1 Acidobacteriota bacterium | reverse complement strand
GCTTTCCTTCTTTGGCCCGCGCAGGGCCGACATGGGCAGTGGGTTTCCGGTTGAAACAGCAAGGCCTGCACGGGTGGCGTGCAGGCCTTCATTGTAGCGTTTCCATGTCGCGCATTCGCGGCTTACATATTGGTGTGGCCCTGGCGCATCTCTTCGTTGAACGTGGGACGCGTAAAGGCAAGCGCGCTCTCCTTCTCTGCCTCAAACCGTGCCTTCTGATTGAGCAGCGCCTCGGTCGGCGAGCCAAACTCGCCACCCTGCGCCCAGTCGGCCTCCAGCTTCACCAGTCCCTCAGCAGCCAGAGCCTCCGCGTTGCGGCGTAGCTCCTCGGGAGTCGTGTTCAGGTACTGCGCGTCGCGCGGATCGGTCAGCCATACTGGCTGGTTGCCGCCCAGCACGCCAGACAGCCAGTAGACCTTGGCGGCCAGAAAGCTGATGCGCTTCTGCTCGTCCGTGTCGTTGAAGCTGAACTGCTTCTTCCACCGGCTGTAGTAGCGGGTGGTTACGGGTACCGGCTGGCGGTTGCCGCTCTTCACCAGCTCCAGCTGGCCCTGGTCCATCGTCTTGCGAACGGCGTTGTAGATGAAGGTCTCGGCAAACGGCTGCTCTGGCGCGGGCACAATCTCGGCAAAGGTGACCGTCATGTTGGCGGCGATCTTGGCGTGCAACGGCGTGCCCGTGCCATCCTCCAGCCGAACCTCCCCGTGCACCAGGAAGGAGTCTGCGCCCGAGGTGGACTGGTGGAAGGGCCAGGCAAACTTGCCAAATGCCAGCGGCAGGCCGTGCAGCGTCACGTAGACGTCTGGCCGCGGATTCCGCAGCCGCTTGGCCGCCTCGGCCAGGTACACAGAGACCTCTGCCAGCAGGTCTGCGCGGCTGAAGTCGAAGCTGTCCGTCAGCTCCAGCATCTCGGTGCGGCCCGGGTTGCCGATCGGCGCAATGGTAAAGCGCGTCGTCGCATTGCCAGAGAAGTCCGCGCCGATCTCGCTTGCCTGCACCGCCAGGCCGGCGGCCTGGGCTGCTGCTGCTACCTGTGCTGCCAGAACTTCCTTATCCGTTGTCACCATAGCTCTCTCGTCAACCTCACACAGAAACTCATCTCATTTTACCGGCCCGGCGCCAGCCAATCCAAAGCCCGACCGGGGCTTTGTCGGTCTCAACGGACTTAGGATGCAAGGGTTGGCCCCACCGGCTATGGCGCTTGGTTCGCGGCCAGCGATTCACTACTTCGCGGTCATCCAGGTAAGCGCGGCCGCAATGTAGAACTTCATCTCCTTGCGCGGCACAATCGCGTCCAGAAAGCCATGCTCCAGCAGAAACTCTGAGCGCTGGAAGCCCTCAGGCAGCTTCTGCCGAATGGTCTGTTCAATCACGCGCGGTCCGGCAAAGCCAATCAGCGCGCCCGGCTCGGCGATGTTCAGGTCGCCCAGCATGGCAAAGCTGGCGGTCACGCCACCGGTGGTCGGGTCCGTCATGACGGAGATATAGGGGATACCCGCGTCGTCCAGCCTGGCCAGTCCTGCAGAGATCTTTGCCAGCTGCATCAGCGACGCGATGCCCTCCATCATGCGGGCACCGCCCGAGGCTGCGACGATGATGAGCGGATGCCTCGTCGCCAGCGAGCGATCAATCGCCCGGGCGATCGTCTCACCCACCACCGCGCCCATGCTGCCGCCAATAAAGGCGTACTCCATGACGGAGAGCACCACCGGGTGCGGGCCAATGTTGCCCAGCGCGTTCACAATCGCGTCGTTCAGCCCGGTCTTGCGCTGCGCATCCGCCAGTCGCTTGGCGTAGGGCTTCAGGTCAGTAAACTGCAGCGGGTCGGTAGAGCGCAGTTCAAGGTCTACCAACTGGTAGCCGGGCTCCAGTAGGTTGTCGATGCGCGAGCGGGCGTCGATGCGGAAGTGCATGCCGCACTTCGGACACACCTGCTGGTTGGCCTCAATATCAGCCTTCCACAGAATCTGCCGACAGCCATTGCAGCGAATCCACAGGCCCTCAGTGCGAACAGTCTTCTGCTCGTCGTTGACGATCTCGTTGTCTTCT